>JAFLDC010000127.1 GCA_017302775.1 Sphingomonadales bacterium | reverse complement strand
TCACCAGTTGATGATCCGGCTCATGGCGGATGGCGATCCTCATTTCGCCCTGCGCGGCGCTTTGAGCGAAGAGATCGGCGCGCGCCCCGATCGCGAACGGCAACAGGCCGCCGTTGATCTGGCGCGGGCCGTTGTCGCTGCGGAACTGGGTAAGGGCGGCGCCCTGCGGGACCAGCGCGTGATCGCGGCTCATGGCGATCTGGTGCGGTTATCCGCCCAATTGCCAACATACAATTTTGATCCGGCGCTGGCAGTGATGGAAATCGGAGCCTTGCTGGCATCGCTTGCCATGCCTAGAGATGCGGCCTGATCCTTTAACGCGAAAGAGCCTGACCGGGCATGGCCGACCCCTTTTACATCACCACCGCGATCTCCTACCCCAACGGTCGCCCCCATATCGGCCACGCCTATGAAGCCGTCGCCGCCGATGTGATCGCCCGCTTTCAGCGGCTGCAAGGGCGCGACGTGCGGTTTCAGACCGGCACGGACGAACACGGCCTGAAGATGGCTCAGAAGGCCCGCGACCTGGGGGTAACGCCAGCGGCACTTGCCGCAGAAATGTCACAGTATTTCATTGATATGTGCGATACTCTGAATATTTCTTACGATGTTTTCCAGCGTACGACCGAGCCGCGGCATCACAGCGCCAGCCAGGAATTGTGGCGGAGGATGGAGGCCAATGGCGATCTCTATCTGGATCGCTACGAAGGGTGGTATTCCGTTCGCGACGAAGCCTATTACGATCAAAGCGAGCTGATCGCCGGGGAGGGGGGTGACAAGCTGTCTCCCCAGGGAACTCCGGTGGAGTGGACAGTTGAGGAAAGCTGGTTTTTCCGCCTGTCGGCCTATGCGGACAGGCTTCTGGCCTGGCTGGAAACGCCAGGCTTTCTGCGCCCTGACAGCCGCCGCAATGAAATGATCGCCTTTGTCAAATCTGGTCTGCGCGATCTGTCGATCTCGCGCACCAGCTTCGATTGGGGTGTCAAAGTTCCCGGCAGCGAGGATCACGTTATGTACGTGTGGGTCGACGCCCTGACTAACTATCTGACAGGGATCGGCTTCCCCGATGAGCAGGGCGATTTCGCCAGATACTGGCCCGCCGACCTTCACCTTATCGGCAAGGACATTGTGCGGTTCCACGCCATCTATTGGCCAGCTTTCCTGATGAGCGCCGGGCTGCCTGTCCCCAAAGCCATATTCGGCCACGGTTTCCTGCTGAACCGGGGGCAGAAGGAATCAAAATCGCTCGGCAACGTTACCGATCCGATCGGTTTGGCGCAGCAATATGGTGTGGACACCCTGCGCTACTTCCTGATGCGCGAAGTCGCTTTCGGACAGGATGGCAGCTATTCGCCAGAAGCCATTGTAATGCGCGGAAATACTGAGCTGGGTAACGCGTTCGGCAATCTGGCGCAGCGGACGCTTGGCTTCATCGCCAAGAACCTGGACGGCTATTTGCCGGCAATTCACGGCCATGAGCAGCCCGACAGCGACCTGTTCGCGCTGGTTGATCGCGCCGTCAGAACCGACATCCCTGACGCTTTCGAGGCACTGGCGCTGCAACAGGCGATCGACGTTTGGCTTCAGGCGGTTTTCGCCTGCAATGCCTACATTGATGCTCAAGCGCCATGGACGCTGCGCAAGAGCGATCCTGAGCGTATGGAAACTGTCCTGGCGACCCTGTATATCTGCATCGCGCAATTGGCCGTTGCCATCATGCCGGTCATTCCTACGAGCGCCAAGGCGTTGCTTGATCTGCTTGGCATCCCGGACACCAACCGCAGCTATGAGGGGATTGCCGCGCACTGGTATTCTCCGCTTGCCGAAAGCGATCACCGCATCGTTGCGCCGACCCCGCTGTTTCCACGGCTCGAAGCACCGCTGCAGGACGACTGATGCTGATCGACTCGCATTGCCACCTTGAATACAAGGGTTTGGTTGAGGATCAGCAGGGCGTGTTGAAGCGCGCGCGTGCGGCTGGCCTCAGCGGCTTTCTTTCAATTTCCACACGTCAGCGCGAATGGGCGCAGGTTATTGCCACGACCGAACGGGAACCGGACGTATGGGCCAGTGTCGGCATCCACCCGCACGAAGCCGATGGTCATGCCGACATGGGGGAGGGTGCGCTGCTGGCGGCGACGGCCCATCCCAAGGTCATTGCTATCGGTGAGACGGGGCTCGACTACTATTACGATCATTCCGATCGCGATATGCAAAAGGCACTGTTCCGGCGGCATATATCGGCATCACGCCAGACCGGGCTGCCGCTGATCGTCCATACCCGCGACGCTGAAGCCGATACTTACGCGATCATGGCTGAGGAAATGGACAAGGGGGCTTATCCAGCCCTGATCCACTGCTTTACCGCGTCGGCTGACTTTGCCGAAAAGGTGATCGGCCTGGGCCTCACAATATCGCTTTCGGGCATTGTGACTTTCAAGAACGCCAAGGACTTGCAGGCGATAGCGGCCACCTTGCCTGATGACCGTATCCTGGTGGAGACCGATGCACCGTTTCTGGCGCCGGTTCCCCATCGGGGCCAGGTTTGCGAGCCAGCTTTTACCGTCGATACAGCGCGTTTTATCGCGAACCTGCGCGGCACTTCGTTTGAGGCGCTGGCCGAAGCGACGACCCGCAATTTCTACAGCTTGTTCGGGAAAGCCGGGTGAAGGTCATCGTTCTTGGCTGTGGTACCAGCACCGGCGTTCCCCGGATCGGCAACGACTGGGGCCAATGCGATCCGGCCGAGCCGCGCAATCGCCGCAGCCGCGTTTCGATCGTCGTCGAAAGCGCCGACGGAGGCCGGCTGCTGGTCGATACTTCACCGGATTTGCGCAATCAGTTCCTGGCGAACGGAATCGACCGGATCGACGCGGTGTTCTGGACGCATGACCATGCCGATCACGCGCACGGGATCGATGACCTGCGGGTACTTCGCTATGGCCGTGCAGGCCCAATTCCAGCCTATGCTGACGATGACACAGTGCGGCGGATGCGGCAGCGCTTCGGGTATGTTTTTGCCGGGCAGGATGGCTATCCTACGATCCTGTCACTGGATACGCTCGAACGGGTCAGAATGTGCGCCGGGATTGGCATCAGCCATTGTGCCATGCCGCACGGATCAATGGGCAGCACGGCGTATCGCTTCGAAGCAGACGGAAAATCAATAGGTTATGCGGTAGACTTCAGTGCAACTACCCGCGACATGGTCGACCTGTTGAGCGGCGTGGATATATTGACGGTTGACTGTCTGCGCCGCGATCCGCACCCAACGCATGCGCATCTTGCCATGTCGCTGGAACTGATCGAGGCAGTTCGGGCCAAGATCGGCATTCTGACCCATCTCGACAAATCGATGGATTATGCAACTCTCCAGGCAGAAATGCCGCCGCACGTGCTGGTCGGCTATGACGGGCTTGAGGTGACAGCATGACTACGACCGCAATAGTGGTGGCAATCATATCCGGTCTCGCGCTGCTGGTGTTGAACGGCGCCGCGCTGCGCAGCGATGCTGCTGCTGCGGGACATGGTCCGCGGCAAATGATGCAAATGGCGCTGCTGTGGGTCATGATCTTTGCCGGTGTAACGCTGCTTTTCAGCCTGTTTCGATCGTAGGGGGCATAGATGCAGCAATTGTCATTTAACATAATATATATTATCAATCTTAGCTAGACCTATGGCCGTCGTCCCCTCTCAGCCAAGCCTGGCGATCGATCGGTTACTGGCAATCATGGCGCGGCTGCGCGATCCGGCGCGCGGCTGCGAATGGGACTGCCAGCAGACCTTTACCACAATCGCGCCCTATACCATCGAGGAAGCCTATGAAGTGGCTGACGCGATCGCGCGCGATGATCACGCGGCCCTGGAAGATGAACTGGGTGACTTGCTGCTGCAGGTTGTGTTCCACGCCCGGATCGCCGAGGAAGCCGGCCTGTTCGCTTTTGCCGATGTCGCCGCCAGCATCAGCGACAAGATGGAAGCACGGCATCCTCATATCTTCGGTGCTTCGACAGATGTCGGGCAATCTCGCGAAGCGCGCTGGGAAGCACTCAAGGCGCAGGAACGTGCCGCCAAAGGCGCACAAGGCGCGCTGGATGGTGTGGCGCTTGCCCTGCCCGCCCTGCTCCGCGCAGAAAAGCTGCAGAAACGTGCCGCTCGCGTCGGTTTCGATTGGCCCGACCGAGCAGGCCCGGCAGCCAAGGTTGCCGAGGAATTGACCGAGTTGGAACTCGCCAGAACAGATGAAGAACGCCGCGAAGAGGCGGGAGATCTGCTGTTTGCGGCAGTAAATCTGGTTCGTGCCTA
Source organism: Sphingomonadales bacterium (assembly GCA_017302775.1). Next base: position 3,055 of record JAFLDC010000127.1, on the reverse strand, counting down.
CGGAGTTCCGGCCGAAGAGGCACTACGCGCGGCAAATGCCAAGTTTGAAAGACGCTTTCAGGCGATGGAGGCACTCGCCGCAGACCGCGGCGAAGATTTCACCACGCTCACCCTGGCCGAGCAGGACGACCTATGGCATGCGGTGAAGCAATCAGAGACGGGTAAAGCGCCCTAGCTCGCGTGGGTCGAGCCGCACCTCGAGCTTGCGCAGCGGACCGCGCTCGTCTTCGCCGGCCTCCAGTTCGCTCATGACTTCGCCGTTAGCGTGGAGCCAAGCAAGCCGTTGACCGTCGCTGACGGGGATTACGAAGCTGTGCAGCCGCGCGCCCTGTGTCAGAACCTTGCTGACGGCCGCAAGCAGGGCATCGCAGCCCTCCCCGGTCAGCGCCGAAACCGGAACGATGACATCATCCGGGTGGGTTGCGAGCTGGCCCAGCAATTCATCGCGGCGATCGCTCGTCAGCAGATCCCACTTGTTCCAGGCTTCGACAATCGGAATGGTCGGCGCAGCGCCGTCTTCCTCGACCAGATCGAGATCGGCCAAGATTGCGAGTACCTCGCCCTTCTGGGCATTGCTATCGGCATTGGCGATATCGCGGACGTGGACGATAACGTCGGCTGCGGTAACTTCTTCCAGTGTCGCGCGGAAAGCCGCAACCAGCTGCGTCGGCAGGTCGGAAATGAACCCGACGGTGTCCGACAGGATCGCCTTGTCAACGCCCGGCAGCCGAATCCGCCGCATCGTCGGATCCAGCGTCGCGAAGAGCAGATCCTCCGCCATCACGCCGGCACCGGTCAGGCGGTTGAACAGCGTACTCTTGCCAGCATTGGTGTAGCCGACAAGGGCGATGACCGGCCACGGCGCCTTTTCGCGGCGGCTGCGATGCAGCCCACGGGTCCGGCGGACCTGCTCCAGCTCGCGACGCAACCGGGCCATCCGGTCACGGATCATCCGGCGGTCCGCCTCGATCTGGGTTTCACCCGGACCACCCAGAAAGCCAAACCCGCCACGCTGCCGCTCAAGGTGAGTCCAGCTGCGCACCAGCCGTCCGGCCTGATAATCAAGGTGTGCCAGTTCGACCTGCAAGCGTCCTTCGGCGGTGGCTGCCCGCTCACCAAAGATTTCCAAAATCAGCCCGGTACGATCAATCACCTTGCGCTTCAGCTTATCCTCAAGATTACGCTGCTGGATCGCTGACAGCGAGCCGTCAACAATCACCAGCTCGGCATCGTCCTGATTGCAGGCCACGTCGATATTCTGAATCTGGCCTTCGCCGAACAGGGTTCCGGCCCGCGCCTCGCGAATAGGGATGGCGAGCGCATCCACCACCTCCAAACCGATCGCCAGGGCAAGACCGCGCGCTTCCTCAAGCCGAGCGGCTGTGTCGATCGCAGCAGCGGCCCGGCCCCGGAATTCCGGATAGACGATCAGCGCCCGCGCACCGCGGGACACCTCTTCGCGGTTGTCTTCAAGAAAGCTCAGTCGCCGTCACCTTGATCGTCATCTTCCCAGCCATCACCGGTCAGATCGACGGGAGAGACCGGCTGGATGGTAGAAACCGCGTGCTTGTAGGCCAGTTGAACATAGCCTTCGCGCTCAAGCAGCATGCAGAACAGGTCGAACGCAGCGACCCGGCCTTGCAACATCACACCGTTGACGAGGAACATGGTGACTTGCACTTCGGAACTGCGCACGCTGGTCAGGAATACATCCTGCAGCAGCCGCACCTTTTTGCCTGAATCGGCAGCGCCCCCAAATTGGCGGGCATCCACCGGCAGGCTCGGCATGATCGTCGAAACCGCGTGCTTGTAGACCAGCTGACTTTGCCCATCACGGCGCAGCAGGATCGAAAAATTGTCAAACCATGTCACGATGCCCTGCAGCTTGACGCCCTTGACCAGGAACATCGTCACCGGGACCTTGTTCTTGCGCAGCAGATTGAGGAACTGGTCCTGCAGGTTCTGCCCTTTGCCCCCGCCCGTCAAAGGAAGCGGCTTGATTTCGCCGGTTTCTGTCGATTCAGTCTGCGACGGACGTGGACGCGCGGACAGGGTGCGTGAGTTCATGATGGGCTCCTTCTTGTTGGCGGCTGCTGATGCAGTCCGCAATCAGGCCAACCCAACAGGGCCGACCGGCATGCAATGACAATATGCTAGTATGGTCGGCGGTGCTAGTAAATGCCGTTGTCAGGCCTTCCCTTCGGCATCGTCATCACTTTCTTCCTCGCGCCGTTCCACCATCGCCAGCAGCTTGAGCTTGCGGTGCAATGCAGAACGTTCCATCCCGATAAAGCTCGCAGTGCGCGAAATGTTCCCTGAAAAGCGTTTGATCTGTACGCGCAAATACTCGCGTTCGAAGTTTTCGCGCGCTTCGCGCAGCGGCACTCCCATCAAGCTGGGCATGCCATTATCGCCACTGATTCGCCCTGACAGGACTTCGCTGGGCAGCATGTCCGCCTCTATCCGCTCCAATCGTTCGCGCGGGGTCAGGATGATCGTGCGTTCGACCACGTTGCGAAGCTGGCGGACATTACCCGGCCATTCATAACTTTGCAGGGCGGCCATCGCCTCTTCGGCGACACCCGGCGGCGGCACGCCCTGATCCGCTGCAAACCGCGCGAAGAAATGATCGACCAGCATGGGAATGTCGTCGCGCCGTTCAGCCAGGCTGGGGATTGATACCGGAACGACATTGAGCCGGTAAAACAGGTCTTCGCGAAAGCGCTTTTCGGCAATCTCCCGCTCCAGATCGCGCGCGGTGGAGGAAACAACGCGCACGTCCACCCGGATCTGGCGATGTCCCCCCACCCTGACAAAGGCTTGCTCAGTCAGTACGCGCAGGATCCGGGCCTGGGTCGACAGCGGCATATCGGCCACTTCATCAAGATACAGCGTCCCGCCGTCCGCCATTTCCAGCAGGCCCGCGCGGATCAGCTTGCCGCCGGACTCCTCCCCGAACAATTCCTGCTCGAATCGTTCCGGCGTTATGCGTGCCGAATTGACCGTCACGAAGGCGTGATCGGCCCGCGCGCTCCACGAATGCAGCAGCCGCGCC
>JAFLDC010000126.1 GCA_017302775.1 Sphingomonadales bacterium | reverse complement strand
AAGGCTGGAATTCGAATTGGGGGACATGCTTGCGCTCGTTGCATCAGCAATCGAGGCCCGTGGCCCCGCCGATCTCTGGACCGTGGCCAAAGGATTTGAAAATTGGTGCCTTGCTGGCCAAGCCCGGGCATTCCCAAGTGCCGAAGCAATTGCTGGTGGTTCAGCCTCCAGTGTACTGCTTCCTGCGGCACTTCGGGCGGGTGCCGCTCAGCAATTTGATCGTGCTTGGTCCATGGGCGTCTCCCTGATCGAGAGCGAAGACGAAGACATTGCGATTCTCGCCTGCGAGGTCCTGGCAAATTACTCTGAGCTAACGAAAGATCGGGTTTCTAGCCTGACAGAAGTGATGGTTCAGCGATATGAAGGGGTTTCCGCGTCCGCGAGGACAGAGCTGTGCTGGCCCGGATTGGCCATTTGCGCGCAACGCCAGCGGCAGTGCGGTTTATCTCGTTCGAGCCGCTGATTGGATCGGTGAGGGGCGTGGACCTCACCGACATCGATTGGGCAATCGTCGGTGGCGAAAGCGGCCCTGGCGCGCGGCCTATGCTGGAAAATGGGTGCTGCAGATCCGCAAAGCTTGCCGCGCCGCTGACACTGCATTCTTCTTCAAGCAGTGGGGCGGTGTGAACAAGAAGGCCGCAGGGCGCCTACTGCGCGGCAAGACCTATGATGAAATGCCGAGCAGCTAACAAGCCTTTTGCCCGGACCATGGCCATGAGCTGCAAAATGCGGGAAACTGGTCAGGGTCCGGGCAACGGCACATTTGGCGGGTGAGGGCGCATAACGGGTCGAAACCCGCTGATTTTACTGGGTTTCAGCATGATCCAGGCTGATGGTATTCTCGCACTAAATGACTATCAAGCATTCACTCGTAGGTGCTGAAACAGCTCTGACGAGTCACTCGCGCTTCGGCTTGCGACAAAATTCTAGCTGACGGCCATTAGGCGTTCGTTACTATGGCAGCGAATGACGCCTAGTTCATTTTTCCCTTCATTGCGGGGTGGAAGGCAGCGGCCTGAAGGTCCAGAATAGCAGCAGCGCGTTGATCGTTACGAGGATCGTCGCGCCGGTGTCGGCAATGATGGCGGTCCACAAATTTGTGAGGCCGAAGATGGCGAGCACAAGGAAAATTAGCTTGAGGCCAATGGCAATCACGATGTTGACCAGAATTGTCCGGCGAGTTGATCGCGCCAGCTTGATGGCATCAGGCACGCCTGTCAGCCGATCCCGCAGCAGCCCGATGTCGGCGGTCTCAATCGCGACGTCGGTTCCTCCGCCCATGGCAAGGCCGATCGAAGCCTTGGCGAGTGCCGGCGCGTCATTGACACCGTCACCCACCATCAACACGGGGTTCTCAGCCTTCAGGGCGTCGATCCGGAGGAGCTTCTCGGACGGCATGAGTTCGCCCTCTGCTTCCATTCCCAGCGGCGCTGCTATGGCTGACGCTGTGCGTTGATTATCGCCGCTCAGCATCAACGAGCGGACACCCAGCTGCGACAGCGCAGCAACAGCGGGCTTGGCATCGTCGCGGGCTTCGTCACGGCTTGCGATGAAGCCCAATCTGCGATCCTCAAGGAGGACGACGGCAACCGTCTTCCCCTCACGCTCGCAGGATTTGATCTGCGCGGCCATCGAAGGCTCCAGACCGGGTGCGGCCCGGGGACTGAGGATCGCGACCAAACGGCCATCGACTTTACCTTCAACACCTTCGCCCTGTCGGATTCGCACGCCTTCAGCGCCTGAGAGGGTAATGCTGCGACGACTCGCCTCGGAAACGATGGCGCGGGCGACCGGATGAGACAGTCCGTTCTCAACCGACGCGGCGAGACCGAGGATTTCAGCCGGATCGCCCACCACATCGGTGACGACGGGGTGGCCCAAAGTGAGTGTGCCAGTCTTGTCGAACGCGGCAATGCGAATGCGTGCGAGCATTTCAAGCGCCGCACCGCTCTTGATGAGAATGCCGTAACGAGCTGCCGTTGCAATGCCGGTGGCAATTGCTGCCGGAGTTGAAAGAACCAGCGCGCACGGACATGCGATCAGCAACACGGTAAGGGCGCGATAGGCCCAGACCGGCCAGTCGCCGCCAAATGCCAAAGGCGGAACAATTGCCACGAGCGCTGCAATTACTATGGCGGCTGGCGTGTACCAGCCGCTGAAGCTGTCTATGAAACGTGCGGTCGGTGCCGTCGTCGCCTGTGCATCGGCAACCAGATCTCCGATGCGGGCCACAACACTATTCGCCGAGTCCTTGGTGACTTCGACACGGAGGATGCCATCGCCATTGATGCTGCCTGCGAAAACGTCGTTCCCTTCGCCTTTCGAAACCGGACGGGACTCTCCCGTGATTGCGGCTTCGTTGAGTTCCGAAACGCCCGAGAGGATTCGTCCGTCGGCAGCCAGCCTGTCGCCAGCAGACACCAGCAGGATCATCCCGATGCGAAGCTCTGCGGCGCTCACGGTTTTCCGCTTACCATTCTCCTCAATAACCGCTTCGGACGGGAGCAATTCGGCAAGCGCACGGAGCCCCGAACTGGCGCGAGCTGCTGCAAAGCCTTCGAGCAATTCGCCAAGCGAGAACAGCGCGACCACAACAACCGCCTCGGCACCAGCACCAATTGGAAGTGCGCCCAGCACTGCGACAGTGACGAGCGTTTCGATGCTGAAAGGTTGCCCTCGTGCGGCTTTCCGAACGGCGGAAAGAGCGAAGGGAATGACTGCGATCCCCGCGCCCACCCCGTAAGCAAGCTGTGCATATTCGGGCATCAGCCAGGCTACCGCATAAGCAAGCCCGGCGCAGACGCAGGCGAGAGCAAATGTCCGCAGCCCTTCGCTTTCAAAGAGCGTCTTTCCAGCCCCATGCGCTGCGTGTCCGTGTGTGTCTTCGCTCATGTTCTCGCACTTTCACTTTTGCGGCAATTCACTGCCGAACTGATCGACGTCGCTGTACTCACCCGCCTCGTGATGCTTGTGCCGCCCTTTGAGCAAAAGCTGGCTGATCGCTGGCAGGACGAACAACGTCAGGATCGTCGAGGTTATCAGCCCGCCGATCACGACGATGGCGAGCGGTTTCTGCACTTCCGCGCCCTGGCCGGTCGCCAGCGCCATCGGGACGAAGCCGATGGCGGGGACGATGCCGGTCATCAAAACCGCGCGAAAGCGTTCGAGCGAGCCTTCGATCACTGCGCGGTCCACCGCCAAGCCCGCCTCGATCCGCTGGTTGATCGCAGTCATCACGACAAGGCCATTCAACACCCCGACACCCGCCAGCACAATGAAGCCAACTGCTGCCGATACCGAGAACGGCAATCCCCAAAGCGCGAGTGCGAAGACCCCGCCCGCCAGCCCCAGGGGGATTGCGGAATAGACCGAGATCGCCGGCCGTACCCCGCCAAGTGCCAAGAACAGGATGCCGAAGATGGCTGCGAACACCACCGGGATGACGATCGACAAACGCTGGGATGCCGCCTGCAGATTCTCGAACTGACCGCCCCATTCGATGAAGGTGCCTGGCGGCATCTGAACCTGAGCGGCGACCTTCGACTGTGCTTCGGCGATGAAGCTGCCGAGATCATTGCCCCGGACGTTTGCCTGCACCACCACACGGCGCTTGCCATTGTCGCGACTGACCTGGTTCAAGCCTTCGGAGAAGGTGAAGCGCGCCACCGCACCCAAGGGTATCGACGCTCGATCGCCATCGTCGGGCAGCATCACCGGCAGCGCAGCAACCGCGTCGAGGTCGTCGCGGATCGCATTGGGAAGCCGGACGACAATATCGAACCGGCGGTCGCCCTCGAAGACGATCCCCGCTTCGCGCCCGCCCAGCGCTGCGGCTACGGTGTCGGTGACATCCTGCAACGACAGGCCGTAACGCGCAATGGCATCGCGGTCGAACTGCACATCGAGCGTCGGAAAGCCCTCGGTCTGCTCGACTTTCACGTCGGCCGCGCCCGGCACGGTGCGCAAGATGCTCGCGACCTGTTGCGCTACCCCGCCCATGCGGGTGAGATCGTCGCCATAGAGCTTGATCGCAATATCGCCGCGCACGCCCGCGATCAGCTCGTTGAAGCGCAACTGGATCGGCTGACTCACCTCGAATGCACTGCCGACCATCGGCTTGAGCCGTTCCTCAAGCCGCTCGATCACGTCTTCCTTGGTTTCAACGCCTGCAGGCCATTGGTCCTTCGGTTTGAGGATGATGAACGAGTCCGAAGCATTGGGCGGCATCGGGTCGGTCGCTACCTCCGCCGTTCCGGTCTTGGAAAAGACGAACTGCACTTCGGGCATGGCCGACACCGCCTTCTCGATCTTCAATTGCAAATCCTTCGACTGCGAGAGCGAGGTCGAAGGGATTCGCAGTCCCTGCATCGCAAGGTTGCCTTCGTTGAGCTGCGGGATGAACTCCCGACCGAGCATTAGGAACACCAATCCCGCCAGCACGAAAGCGCCGACCCCTGCGCCAATCCACGGCCAGGGCCGCGCGACGGCCTTGTCAAGCAGCGGCACATAGCGATCCTTGGCCCAGGCAATCGCCTTGACCTCCTTCTCGGCAACCTTGCCGCGAATGAGCAGTGCGACCATCGCTGGAACGAAGGTGAGCGAGGCTATGAAGGCTCCGCCCAATGCGAGCATGACGGTGATCGCCATTGGCGAGAACATCTTGCCCTCGACGCCGGTGAAGGTGAGCAAGGGTGCGAAGACAAGGAAGATGATCGCCTGCCCATAGATCGTCGGGCGGACCATTTCGCGCGACGCCTCGAACACCTCGTGCAAACGCTCGTTGAGATCGAGCAACCGGCCCTGGTGGTGTTGTCGCTCGGCCAGCCGTCGCAAGCAGTTCTCGATGATGATGATGGAGCCATCGACGATAAGGCCGAAATCGAGCGCGCCAAGGCTCATCAGATTGCCCGATGTGCCGGTGGCGTTCATGCCCATGCCCATCATCAAAAACGAGAGCGGGATGACCAGCGTGGCGATGATTGCCGCACGGATGTTGCCGAGCAGCCAGAACAGTACGGCGATGACCAGCAACGCGCCTTCGACAAGGTTCTTTTCGACCGTCGAAATAGTCGAATTGACGAGGGTGGACCGATTCAGAACCGGGGTCACGACAATGCCGGGCGGCAACGACCTGGCTACATCCGTCAGTTTGGTCGAAACAGCATCGGCCACAATCCGGCTGTTGCCACCGGCCAGCATCAGCGCGGTGCCGATCACCACTTCCTTGCCGTTCTTCGACGCCGCCCCGGTACGTAGATCGCCGCCAACACGAACGGTTGCAACATCGCGCACCGCAACCGGCACACCGCCGCGCGTGGCGACGGCGGCCCGGCCGATCTCATCGATGGTCCGGATACGGCCATCGGCGCGAACGAGGAACGCTTCGCCGCCGCGCTGGATGAAATTCGCACCGACCGAGATGTTCGCGCGTTCGAGCGCGTCCGCGAGTTCGGAAAACGACACACCGTAGCTTGTCATCTTAGCAAGATCGGGCTCGACCACGAGCTGCTTCTCGTAACCGCCGATGCTGTCGATGCCGGCAACGCCTTTCACCGTCTTGAGCTGGGGCGTGATGATCCAGGCCTGGACAGTTCTGAGATAGGCCAGCTTGGCAACTTCGTCGGTCAGCAATTCACCTTCGACCGTCAGATAGCTTCCGTCGGGCTGGAATCCTGGCTTGCCTGCTATCTTGGGCGCGGTCTTTGTTCCCGCCGGAGCGAAATCGACCACATACATGAGCACTTCGCCAAGCCCGGTGGTGACCGGCCCCATCGAAGGCTCGACCCCGGCAGGCAAACTGTCTTTGGCCTGATTGAGCCGCTCTGCCACTTGCTGCCGCGCGAAATAGAGATCGACGCCTTCGTCGAATACGACCGTCACCTGACTGAACCCGTTGCGCGAAATCGAGCGTGAGCTTTCGAGGCCGGGTATCCCGGCCATTGCGGTTTCGACCGGGAAGGTGACGAGCCGCTCCATGTCGAGCGGTCCCAACGCGGGCGCGACAGTGTTGATCTGCACCTGTTTGTTGGTGATGTCGGGAACGGCGTCGATCGGCAGCTTGAGCAGCTGGAAAACGCCAAAGGCGGCAACGATGAGCGTGACAACGACCACGCCCCAGCGGAAGCGGATCGCCGCATCGAGAAGTTTTTCGATCATCTCAGTGCTCCGCCTCGCCCTTGCCGAGTTCGGCTTTGAGCAGGAACGCGCCGCGCGTCGCGACAGTCTGGCCCGGCTTGAGACCGGCAACGATTTCGACCCGGCCTCCGCCGCGTTGACCGATGGTTACGTTGACCGCCTGAAAACCCTTGGGGGTCTGGACGAATACCGAATCGCGGCCTTCAACCGATTGGACCGCCTCTTCAGGCAGGCTGATGCTCGATCCGGCAACCGCGCCGCGTGGTGTGATGCGCACGCGCAACCCCTGTCCGGGCGTGAGCTGTGCGACGCCATCCGGAACCAGAACGATTGTCGCGGCCTTGGTCTCGCTATCGACGCTGGGGGTGGTCGAGCGCACCGTTGCACCCACCGTTTCTCCACCCAGCAGTTCGATGACAGCGCGATCGCCCGGCCGCACCCGCCGGGCATCGGCAGGAAGCACCGAAGCGTTGATCTGGATCTTGCGAGGATCGGTGACCCGGAACAGTTCGGCTCCGGCAGGCACAAAGGCTCCCAGCCGCGCATCGGCCTTGGTGATCCGCCCGGACACCAGACTAACGACTGCGAGAGTGCGCCCATCGCCCGAAACCCGCGCGGCACTTGCGGCAGACTGCGTGCGCCGCAATTCGGCTTCGGCTTCGGCCAGCGCGGCTTGGGCACCTTCCAAATCCTGCCGCGCCGTTACTCTCGCGTCGAACAGCCGCTTTTCCCGCGCATAGGTAGAGCGGGCCAGGGCGACCCGCGCTGCCGCTCCGCTCCGGTCGGCGGCAATCGTGCTGGCATCGCGGCTTTCCAGCGTGGCGATCGATTCGCCCGCGGCGACTGAATCGCCGAGTCTCTTGGTAATGCGAACGATGGCGCCGTCGGCGCGAGCCGTCAGCACCGCTTCGCCATCGGGCGCCGCTGCGACCACGCCTTGGGCGAGGATTTCGGCACCCAAGGTGCCAGATTGGGTGACTTCCGTAACCACTCCGGCAGCCTCGGCGCGCTTGGCATCCATTTCGACCAGTCCTTCGACATGGCCTTCTTCCTTGCCTTCCGCTTCGGTCATGCTGGCAGGCACGGTCTCGGCATCGGGCGCAAACACCGCGCGGCCCAGCATCACGACGCTGCCCCCCATCAGGAAGGCGGCGATTGCCGTTCCGGCGATCAATTTGGTTTTGTTTGTATCTTCGGTCATGGTTCAATCCCCTGCGCGCGCATTGGCGCGGATCAGTGCGGCAAGCGCAC
>JAFLDC010000125.1 GCA_017302775.1 Sphingomonadales bacterium | reverse complement strand
AGGCGAAGTCGATCTCCTGTCCTTGCGTTCCCTGTTTTCTGGAATCGGTTTGCAGCGCGTGAAGCTGATCCTCAAAGATCATCTTGCTGTCATAAAGCAGCCGCCCGATCAGGGTAGACTTGCCATCGTCGACGCTGCCGCAGGTGATGAAGCGCAGCATGTCCTTATGCTGGTGCCGATCAAGATAGCCGTCAATATCCTGCGCGATCAAGGCGTCGGCAACATAGGCGGGGCTGCTCATCTCAGAAATACCCCTGCTGCTTCTTCACTTCCATCCCAGCACCGCCCGCGTCTTTATCAATCGCACGGCCCTGTCGCTCGCTGGTGGTGGTAAGCAGCGTTTCCTGGATCACCTCGCTCAAGGTTGCGGCGCTACTCTCCACCGCACCGGTCAGCGGATAGCAGCCCAGAGTGCGGAACCGGATCGAACGTTCCACCGGCACCTCGCCCGGTCGCAGCGGAAAACGAGCATCGTCAACCATCAGCAGCAAGCCATCGCGCTCCACCGTTGGGCGCGGTGCCGCAAAATAGAGCGGGACGATCGGAATATTTTCCAACTGGATGTATTGCCAGACATCCAGCTCCGTCCAGTTGCTGATCGGGAATACCCGAATGCTCTCGCCTTTGTGCTTGCGCGCATTGTATAGGTTCCACAGCTCGGGCCGCTGGCTCTTTGGATCCCAGCCATGACTGGCACTGCGAAAGGAAAAGATCCGTTCCTTGGCCCGGCTCTTTTCTTCATCACGCCGCGCACCGCCGAACGCCGCATCGAATCCATATTTGTCGAGCGCCTGTTTCAGCCCCTCGGTCTTCCACATATCTGTATGCAGCGCGCCGTGATCAAACGGATTGATCCCGCGCTCAACGGCTTCTGGGTTCTGATAAACCAGCAGTTCCATGCCGCTTTCGGTCGCCATCCGATCGCGCAGATCGTACATAGCCCGGAATTTCCAGGTGGTGTCGACATGCAGCAGCGGGAACGGCGGCGGCGCCGGATAGAAGGCCTTGCGTGCCAGATGCAACATCACTGCGCTGTCCTTGCCGACCGAGTAGAGCATCACCGGCCGCTCGGCCTCGGCCACCACTTCGCGCAGGATGTGGATCGCTTCGGCCTCAAGCCGCTGGAGGTGAGTCAGACTGCCATGCATGGGCTGGTGTCCTAGCGGCCCGCCCGCGCAAAGGCGAGCATAGCAATTCCTTGGCACCTTCAAGTTCGCCTGTTGCAGCAGTTTTGTAAGTGTTGCATACAATATCACAGACGGCTGGAGGCCGCGACCGATGAGAGGATCAGGCCATGGCCGCCAACAACACTATCACTTTCTACGACCTGCAACACGCCAGCGGCGCGACGACCAGCCCGTTCGTCTGGGCGACCAAATATGCGCTGAAGCACAAGGGCTTTGACCTTGATGTGGTCGATGGCGGGTTCACCGGGATCATGGAACGGACCGGCGGGCGCAGCGAGCGGCTTCCGGCGATTGTCGATGATGGCAAATGGGTGCTCGATTCGTGGCTGATCGCCGAATACCTGGACGAAACCTATCCCGACCGGCCGATCCTGATCGGCGATCCTGGAATGAAGCCGCTGATCGAATTCCTTGAAGGGTGGTTGTGGAAGACTGCGGTCGGCCCGTGGGTGCGGGCCTATGCCGTGCAGTACCGCGATCGCTGCAAGCCCGAAGATATCGGCTACATCGTCGAAAGCCGCCGCAACATGTGGGGGGCGCCGTGCGAGGAACTGGTCAAGGGCCGCGAGGAGGTGTTCGGCAAGGTCCTGCCCGCACTCGAGCCGCTCCGCGCGATCCTGCGCGAACGGCCCTGGCTCGGCGGTGATGTGCCCAACTATGCCGATTACCGCGCGCTCGCTGTCTTTCTGTGGGCAGCCAGTTGCGCCGATGTGCCGCCGATGACCACCGATGAGCCGCTGCGTGACTGGATCGATCGCGGGTTTGATCTGTATGGCGGACTTGGCCGGGTTCCCGGAATGAGCCCGCTGTTCGGCTATCAACCCCGCCCCGATGATCCCGAACCGTTCGATCGCAACCCGCGGGTTTTCGGCCTGACCAGTCGCAACACCGGTCCGCAATCAACCGCATCGGAAACGGCCCAGCTCAAAGGATAAGCCTTCCCCGCGAGCCTCGTCAGGCAAGCGATTTCAGGTTGAAGCAGGCTTCCTTCGTTGCAACCCCGAACGCTTGCAACTCGCCACCAGCTCGCCGCGCTGGTTCCACGCCTCGTGCCGGAAAGTAACAATCCCGGCATCGGGCCGGCTTTTGGACGGTCGCAGATCCAGTACTTCGGTTACGATATTAAGCGTATCGCCAATGAACACCGGCTTGGGAAAGCGGACCTCGTCCCAGCCGAGGTTCGCGACCGCGGTACCGAGTGTCGTATCGCCGACACTCACCCCAACCATCAGGCTCAGGGTGAAGCAGGAATTGACCAGAACCTGACCGTAATCGCTGGCCTTCATATGCTCCGCATCAAGGTGCAGTTGCGCCGGATTGTGGCTTAAAGTCGTGAACAGCAAGTTGTCGGTTTCAGTCACGGTCCGCCGAATGGCATGGTCAAAGCGCTGCCCCACCGTCAATTCGTCGAACCACAATCCTGCCATCGCTGCATCTCCCTCAACGGAACCGTCGTAACAGTCCGGGTACCAACTGACCAGCCGGCGAGCATCCCGGGATTGGGAACGCTCCCAAAATTGGGGGCACTCATACGTATGGGGCTGGACAAAATATGCCGCCGCGCCATGACTGCGCCCACCCGGCGCAGCCATGTGCCGGTCACAACAAGGAGAGGGCAATGGCAGCGCCAATTACCGGGTCAAGCGCGGCAGGCGGGGGCAATGCGGGAGGCAAGGCCGGAATCGTTCTGGCGCTGGCCTTCGCAGTATTCTTCATCCTGGGCGGGGTGACAAACATCAACGACCTGCTGGTCGGCAAATTCAAACCGATGTTCCACCTCAGCCATGCCCAGGCCAATCTGGTGCAGATGGCCTTCTTCATCGCCTATGCCCTGTTTTCAATCCCGGCCGGGATCATCATGTCCAAGCTGGGTTATATCCGCACATTTGTGCTGGGCTTCGTCATGGTTGCAGCGGCGGCCTTCCTGTTCATCCCGGCTTCGGCGGCGGCTTCGTTCGGCGGCTTTCTGGCTGCGCTCTTCTTTATCGGCGCCGGCATCACCGTGCTGCAGGTGGCGATGAACCCGATCATCACCACCCTCGGACCGGCGGAGACATCGCACAGCCGCCTGACTTTTGCGCAGGCATTCAACTCGATCGGCGTCTTCCTGATGGTTTACGGCGGCGCCAAGGTCCTGCTGGGCGATTCCAAGCCGATTGATGCCGAAACCGCCACCGAAGCGCAGATTCAGGCTTATCGCGTCGCTGAAGGGGCATCGATCGGGCAGGCTTACACCTGGCTGGGAATCGTCATGCTGGCGATTGCAGCCCTGTTCTGGGTGTTCCGTTCCGCAATCGACAACGCCAAGGCGGACGACGTCAAGCTGGAAGGTACGCTTGGGCTGTTCCTGCACAATCGCCGGGTCCAGTTGGGAGCACTGTGCATTTTTACCTATGTCGGCGCAGAAGTTGCGATCGGCTCCAATCTGATCGCCTATCTGGGTCAGGACAGCGTCATGGGACTGGGGCTTGAGGAAGCTGGCAAGCTGGTGGCGATGTATTGGCTGGGCGCTTTGGTCGGCCGTCTTCTGGGCGGATTTATCCTCCGGCTGGCCAAGCCGGGACGGGTTCTGACCGCATTCGCCAGCGCGGCGATCGGTCTGATCCTGCTTTCGGCAATCTCCAGCGGAGCCATTTCGGGTTACGCTTTGATCCTGGTCGGGTTCTTCAATTCGCTGATGTTCCCCACCATTTTCAGCCTAGGCACCGAAGGATTGGGCGAACAGACGCCGCAAGGCTCCGGTATCCTTTGCACGGCCATCGTCGGCGGCGCGTTCATTCCTTACCTCTTCGGTATCACAGCCGATCATGCCAGCTTGCGCATGGCCCTGATCGTTCCGGTAATCTGCTACGCGGTCATCGCTGCCTTTGGAATATGGGCCGTTAAGCACCCGTCCGCAGGGAAGGGCAGCGACGGGCCGGTCTACGACTGAGCCATGGCAGACCGGGTGGACATTCACGCCCGCCCGGTCTGGCCCATAAGCGATCCGGGGTCTACCCCAGCGCTGCGCCAGCTCGCGGCCCAGCGGTCATCGGTTGGGGTCTCATAGAGGATCGACGGTGCTCCATCGAGCACCTGCCATCCGTGGTGGCTCAACTCACCCTCCAACTGCCCCCCGCCCCACCCGGCATAGCCCAACGCGATCAGGTAGCGGCTGGGCCCCTGCCCGGCGGCGATCGCACGTAACACTTCAACCGAGGCTGACAAGGCGCACAAATTGTCGACGACCGCCGTTCCCGGCCCCTGCCAATCTGCGCTGTGCAGCACGAACCCGCGCTGAGGTTCTACCGGCCCGCCATCCAATATGGGACAGTCAGGTGCCCTGCCCGGATCGATTTCCAGATCGTTCAGCAATTCATGCAAGTGCAGACCAGGTAGCTCACGCCCTACCCCAATCCCCATCGCGCCCTCGGTATCGTGGGCCACCATCACGATAACAGCGTGATCAAAGCGTGGATCGCTCATCCCAGGCAACGCGAGGAGAAATTTTCCGGCAAGTGTAGAGACATCAGGCATCGGCCAGAGGATACAGACATTCAGCGATAGCGCATCCACTCAATCACGCGGCAGCAGGTGCTTCTGAACCTTCCCGCTGGCCGTCCGCGGGATGGCATCGGTGATCACCACCCGGACCGGCACCTTGAACTTTGCCAGCCGAGCAGCGCAATGCGCGATGACCTGATCTTCAGAAAGGCTGGCCCCGGCGCGCGCAATCACGAAGGCACGGCCAACTTCGCCCCACCGCTCGTCCGGTACGCCGATCACCGCCGCTTCGGCAACGTCCGGCAGCTCTGCCAGCACCGCCTCGACCTCAGCCGGATAGACGTTTTCGCCGCCAGAGATGTACATGTCTTTTTTGCGATCAACCAGATAGTAGAACCCGTCTGCATCCTGCATCGCTGCGTCACCGGTCTTGAACCAACCGTCGTGAAATGCTTTGGCGGTGAGGTCTGGCTGGTTCCAGTAGCCCTTGGTGACGCTGGGCCCCTTGATCCACAGCTCACCCGTTGCGCCCTGCACGACATCGACACCCTCGTCATTGACGATCCGGGCCTCCACCCCCAGCAAGGGCAGTCCGCAGGATCCAGCCTTGTCAATCAGGCGTTCGACATCCAGCACCGGCATGGCAAAGTTCGAGCATGTCTCGCTCATTCCGAACCCATCGGAAAAACGGATACCCGCGCGCGCAAACCGTTCGACCTGGGCCTTGGGATTGGGCGCACCACCGGTGACATACATCGTAAGCCGATGGAACTTTTCCGGCGAAAAATCGGGATGCTGCCACAGCGTGGTCGCCATCTGCGGGACCGAGAAATAATGAGTAACGCCCAGCGCTGGATCGGCAATTCGCGCGATCGTCTTCGCCGGATCGAACCCGGCGCTGATCCATACCGTACCCCCTGCCAGTATCGGCACGCGCGCGGCAGCGAACAGCCCGGCGGTATGGAACATCGGCATGTCGCACAGGAACACGCTGTCATAGCTGACCAGCGATCCATTGATGAAGTTGGCGGGGCCCCAATAGGCGTTCTCCTCGCTGACCATCACCCCCTTGGGCCGCCCGCTGGTGCCACTGGTGTACAGCAGCGTGGTAGGTTCATCCCACCCGCGCCGGGCAGCTGCGGGAGCGCCGGTTCCTGCAACACCCAGCAGATCCAAATCGGCCAGCAGAAATTGTTCTGCTTGCGTTTCGGGCACGATGAATTCCGCGTCGTGAAAGAACAGCGCCGGATCGGCATCGACCATCAACGCCGCAATCTCGGCGCTGGCCAATCGCCAGTTATAAGGAACGAAAATTGCCCCGGCACGCGTGCAGGCGAGCTGCAACACCAGCATGTTCGGGTGATTTCTGGTCAGCGTCGCGACCCGTTCACCGTTGGCTGGGCCCAGCTTGCCGACCAACCAGCCCGCTACCCGGTCGATGTCGGCATCCAGCTGTGCCCAGGTCCACTGCCGGCCTGTTTCCGCGCAGCCGACCGCGAGCCGGTGCGGCATGGCCGCAGCGTGAGTCCGGACCGAATCAATCACAATCGACATAGCCTCTCCAACAGGTCATCCTGCGCTTGCGGTGAGCTGTAAAATTTGTATGCTTTGCCTACTAAATTCGGTAGACTGGGCGCAACCAGAATCGCCATTGGAGAGGTAACAGCCATGAACGAGATGACCACCATCGATCGGACCCAGCGCGCCTATTCGGCAGCGGCACAGGCCTTTCTGGCGCGAAAACCGGCGCTGTTTATCAACAACGAATGGGTTTCCTCCAGCCATGACAAGGTGATCGAGGTTGAAGACCCGACCTCGGGCAAGATCGTCAGCCACGTTGTGGATGCATCGGACAAGGATGTTGACCGCGCCGTCGCGGCTGCCCGCGCCGCATTTGACGATGGCCGCTGGTCTGGGCTGCCTCCGATGGTCCGGGACCGCACGATGAACCGCCTGGCCGATTTGCTGGAAGCGAATGCGGATCTGTTTGCCGAACTGGAAGCGATCGACAACGGCAAAGCCAAGGGCATGGCCGGTGCGGTCGACGTTCCCGGCGCGATCAGTCAGCTGCGCTTCATGGCGGGCTGGGCCAGCAAGGTCGCCGGGGAAACCACGGCGCCTTATACCGTGCCTGCGGGCGCCGTGTTCAGCTATACCCTGAAAGAACCCGTCGGGGTCTGCGCCCAGATTGTGCCGTGGAACTTCCCGCTGTTGATGGCTGCGCTCAAGATCGCCCCGGCCCTTGCCGCTGGTTGCACGATCGTTCTCAAGCCGGCCGAGCAGACCAGCATCACCGCGCTCAAGCTGGCCGATCTGGTGGTCGAAGCCGGGTTCCCGGCTGGTGTACTCAACGTCATCACCGGGAATGGTCACACCGCGGGGGACCGGATGGTCAAGCACCCCGACGTCGACAAGATCGCCTTCACCGGCTCAACCGAAATCGGCAAGCTGATCAACCGCAACGCTACCGATACGCTCAAGCATGTAACGCTGGAACTGGGCGGGAAGTCGCCGGTTGTGGTAATGCCTGACGTCGATGTGGCTGCAACCGCAGCCGGGGTATCGGGCGCCATCTGGTTCAACGCCGGGCAGGTTTGCGTCGCCGGTTCGCGGCTTTACGCCCATCGTTCCGTGTTCGATTCGGTACTGGAAGGCATGGCTCAGAACGCGCCGTTCTGGGCCCCGCGCGCCAGCCTTGATCCCGAAGCCCACATGGGCGCGAT
>JAFLDC010000124.1 GCA_017302775.1 Sphingomonadales bacterium | reverse complement strand
AGGCCGGTGATGACCTGCGCGCCCCAATAGGACATCTGCCCCCACGGCAGCACATAACCCATGAAAGCAGTCGCCATCATCAGCAAAAAGATGACAACGCCGAGCAGCCAGATCATCTCACGCGGGGCCTTGTAGGAACCATAATAGAAGCCGCGGAAGATGTGGAGATAGACCACTACGAAGAATGCCGATGCGCCATTGGCATGGGCATACCGCAGCATCCAGCCCCAGTTGACGTCGCGCATGATGTGCTCGGTCGAATTGAAGGCGACTGAGGTGTCACCGCCATAATGCATCGCCAGCACGATCCCGGTCACGATTTGAATGACCAGGCACAAGCCGGCCAGGAACCCGAAGTTCCAGAAATAGTTCAGGTTGCGCGGGACTTCATAGCCGCCGCCCACCGCATTGTAGACCAGCCGGGGAAGCGGCAGCTTATCGTCCATCCACACCATGAAGGGGTGGCTCGGCTTGTATTCCTTTGCCCAGGGAAAGCTCATGATGGTCTACCTCAGCCGATCTTCAGAGTAGTGCCGTCGATCACGTACTCGGGCACTTCCAGGTTCTTGGGAGCAGGCCCTTTGCGGATGCGGGCTGCCGTATCGTAGTGCGAGCCATGGCACGGGCAGAAATAGCCGCCAAACTCGCCTTTGACTTCACCGGCTCCTGCCCCCTGCGGGACACAGCCGAGGTGCGTGCAGACGCCCATGGTGATGAGCATGTTCTCATGCCCCTCCTTGGTCCGCTCCTTCAGGGTCTGGGGATCACGCAGGCTGGCCACGTCGACCTTGTTAGCCTCTTCAATCTCGGTTGCCGTCAGATTGCGGATGAAGACCGGCTGTTTGCGAAACACGGCCTTGATAGCCTGACCCGGCTGCACCGCGCCAATATCCAGCTCGGTCGTGCTTTCCGCGAGCACGTCAGCCGACGGAGCCATCTGGCTGATCAGCGGATAAACCACCGCAACCGCGCCCGCGCCTGCCGCGCTGACCGCTGCGATGTTGATGAAATCGCGCCGCCGCACACCCTCACCGTCCGAGACGGTCGGAGTGTCGATGCTCGCATCTTGTGCCATGGTCGAACCGATCCTGTCGTTGTGGCCGTCTTCGCCTGCGCCTGAACGCCTGCTTGGACAACCCGCCCGTAAACTGCCTTTGGCTAGCCCCTATGCGAACCGCCCGCGCACCGCAAGATGCTGCCCGCGCTGACGGTTTGGCGCGCCTGATAGACGCGAAGCCCGGCGCTGCCAACTGCCAATTTGTGCAAGGGTGTTGCGCGGGTGGAAACCGCGCCTAACCCAGCCCGATCAGCGAAATCTGGCGGCCATAGTCGGGTTCGCCGCGGTGAGTGGCGCGGCGGTATGAAAAGAACGTCGCTTCATCGGTATAAGTATCGCAGCCGAGCTGCTCTACCGTTCCGACGCCCGCCCGGATCAACCGATGTGCGACATAGAGTTCCAGGTCGAACTGGTAGTGATCGGGCCGGCCTGCCGAAAAGTACGCTTCATTCCCGGCCGATTCGTGCAAAAAGCGATCGCGGAAGGCGCTGTCGACCTCGTAGCTCGGCGCGGCAATGCACGGCCCGACGGCGGCATGGATATCCGCACGCCGCGCGCCCAGTCGCTCCATGGCGGCGATGGTAGAATCGGTCACACCGCCGATCGCCCCTTTCCATCCGGCGTGCGCCGCACCCACCACGCCCGCTGTGCGATCGGCCAGCAACACCGGCGCGCAGTCCGCGGTCAGGATCCCCAGCAGAATACCCGGCCGATCGGTCACCAGCGCATCGGCCGGCGGGCGCTCCGTTTCCGCCCATTCGCCAGCCGCCACGCAGTCGATGCCGTGAACCTGATAGACCGTCACCAGCCGCGCACCAGGTTGCACCGCCGCCACGCCGCGCCGCCGGTTCTCCCATACCGGGTCTAGTCGCGGGTCGGCCGGGTCCATGGCCCGGGTGCCCATATCGAGCCCGGCCACCACCCCCGTCGACACACCGCCGCGACGCCCGAGGAAGCCGTGCGGCACACCGGCCAGACAGTCGGCGCGCAGCAGGGTAACCGGTTCAGTCAAGGCTCTTGCTCACCTGTTCGGCGGTATCTTTGGACAGTCCCGACGCGGCAGCAATGCGCTGAAGTTCTGCGCGCATCAAGGCGGCACGACCAGGTTCAATGCGCCGCCAGCGCCCCAGCGGCGCGACGAACCGTGCAGCCGTTTGCGGATTGATTGGATCCAACGCCAGGATCAGATCGGCGATCATCCGGTATCCTGCACCCGCAGCATCGTGGAACGCTCCGGGATTGACCGCAGCGGCCATATAGAGCGCGCGGACCCGATTGGGATTCGTCAGGGTAAAGGCGGCATGGTCTGCCAGCGTCCTGACGTGGTCAAGCACCCGGGGATGAAGCGACCCTGCCTGCAGCGAAAACCACTTGTCGACCACCAGCGCATTGTCCGCGAACCGAGCGTAAAACGCGGCCAGCTTCTCATCGCGCAGCGGCGTATCGAGCCCGCACAGCACCATCAGCGCCCCTTGCCGGTCGGTCATATTGTCCGCCGCATCATATTGCGCCGACGCCAGCGTTGCCGCCACCTGCGGTGCGCCAGCCGCCAATAGCACCAGCGCCAGCGTCTTGACCTTGCGCGCCCCGCGTGCGGCCGGCGAGAGGCTGTACGGCACGGCCGATGCCCGCGCATGCAGCGCCATCAGATCGCCTTGCAGCGCCGCAGACAGCCCGGCCTTGAGCGCCTCACGCGCCGCACGGATCGCGCCGGGATCTGCCTGGTCAAACTGTTCGGCCAGATAGGCTTCGCCCGGCAGGGTCAGCAATTCTCCGCGCATAAGATCATCAAGCGCAGGGTCAGCGATCACCTTGCGCATCGCATCGCAGATCGCTGCTGCCCCCGCCTGGTCCGCATCGCCCGCGATGACTGTCAGCAAGTGCTGCACCGTGAGCTGCTGCAAGGCCTCGTAACGGGCAAAGGGGTCATCGTCGCTCGCTGCCAGGAACATCAGATCCTCGCGGCTGGTATCGCTATCGATTGCGACAGGCGCGGAAAAGCCCCGCCCCAGCGACAGCACCGGTTTGCGGGTGAAGCCGGGGAAAGCAAACTCCATCTCGGCCCGGTCCAGCACCACCAGCTTTTCGCCATCGTGACGCCCGCTGACCGGATCGAACAAAGCCAGGCGTAGCGGAATCACCATCGGCTTCTTGTCCGGCTGGCCCGGCGTCGGCGGTACTTCCTGACGCAGGCTGAGCCTTGCCACCCCGTCCTGATGGGTGAGGCGCGCGGTAACCCTCGGGGTTCCCGCCTGGCTGTACCACAGGCGGAACTGGCCGAGATCGATCCCGGCGCCATCTTCGATCGCCTTGACGAAATCTTCGCAGGTGGCGGCCTCGCCATCGTGGCGGGCGAAGTACAGATCGGTTCCCGCGCGGAATCGATCCGCCCCCACCAGGGTCCGCATCATCCGGATCACCTCGGCACCCTTGTTATAGACTGTCGCGGTGTAGAAGTTGCTTATCTCCTGATAGGAATCGGGCCGGATCGGGTGCGCCAAAGGCCCGGAATCTTCCGGGAACTGGGCGCCGCGCAGCGTTCGGACGTCTTCGATCCGCTTGACCGCGGCACTGCCCATGTCCTGGCTGAACAGCTGGTCGCGCAGCACGGTGAACCCCTCCTTGAGGCTCAGCTGGAACCAGTCCCGGCAGGTTACCCGGTTGCCCGACCAGTTGTGGAAGTACTCGTGGGCGACCACGCCTTCGATCCCGTCGTAGTCGAGATCGGTCGCGGTATCGGGGTCGGCCAGGATATAGCGGGTGTTGAAAACGTTCAGCCCCTTGTTCTCCATCGCGCCCATGTTGAAATCCGACACGGCGACGATGTTGAACAGGCCAAGATCGTATTCGCGCCCGAACACGTCCTCGTCCCACTTCATCGAGTCCTTCAACGCCTGCATGGCATGATGCGTGCGATCCTGATCCCCATCGCGCACCCAGATGTTGAGATCGACCTTGCGCCCGCTCATCGTCGTGAAGGTGTCGTGGTTGGCGACCAGATCGCCCGCGACCAGCGCGAACAGGTAGCTGGGTTTGGGCCAGGGATCGTGCCAGGTGGCGAAGTGCGCGCCCTCGCCCTCGCCATCTCCCCGCGCGATGCAATCGCCGTTGGACAGCAGCACCGGGAACTGCGCCTTGGGGCCTTCCATATGAACCGTATAGACCGACAGCACATCGGGCCGGTCAGGAAAGAAGGTGATCCGGCGGAACCCTTCGGCTTCGCACTGAGTGCAAAGCATCCCGTTCGACGCATAGAGCCCCATCAACTGAGTGTTGGCGGCGGGGTTGACCCGGGTGGCCACCGAAACCTCGTGCGCGGCACCGGGCAGGTCGATCAGCAGGTCCGGCCCGTCCATCCGCCAGGCATTGTGCGGTTCGCCATCAACCAAAACGTCTTCGGCGGTCAATCCATCGCCCAGCAGGCGCAGCACCGGGTTGTCGGCATTGCGCTTGACCTTCAGCGTCGCCACCACCCGGGTTTCTTCAAGCCCCAGGTTAAAGGCCAGGGTCACTTCGGGAACCAGCCATTCGGGCGGGCGATAGTCAGCGCGGTGAATCACGGTGGGGGCGGGCGGCGTCGATGCAATGTTCATTGGTCCTATCTAACCACGCTGCTTCCGATTGCCAGCGCTGCCAGCTATGGAACAGGGCAATGCACCGCATTTTCATCTTTGGATTGGGCTATACCGCCAGCCGGATCGCCAAAGCCGCCGGGCGCGGCGGGTGGGAGGTCATTTCGACCGGGCGCGCCGGAACCCTGTCATTCGATGACGATGGCTCGGTGCGCATGGCGCTGGCAGACAGCAGTACGGTGCTGTCCTCGATCCCGCCGTCCGCCGATGGCGATCCGGTGTTGCTGCGATATGGCGATGCCCTGGCCGGCAAGCGCCTGATCTACCTCTCGTCCACCGGGGTCTATGGCGATGCCGCGGGGGCCTGGGTTGATGAAACCGCGCCAACCGGGAGCGGCCGCAGAACGGCGCGAAATGAAGCCGATGCGCAGTGGCTGGCGCTGGGCGCGCGCGTGCTGCGCCTGCCGGGAATTTATGGTCCGGGCCGGTCCGCACTGGATCGGGTCCGCGACGGCAGGGCAACGCGAATCGACCAGCCCGACCAGGTGTTCAGCCGGATCCATGTGAATGACATTGTCAGCGCCGCGATGCTGGCATTGGACGCGCCGGTCGGGGCATATAACATCGCCGACGATCTGCCGTGCAGCCAGAACGCCGTGATCGCGGAGGCCTGCCGTCTGCTCGGCTACCCACTCCCGCCCTTACAGCCGATCGAGGAAGCCGGCCTCTCGCCCATGGCTCGTGCCTTTTATGCCGAAAACCGCCGGGTGGCGAACGGCAAGGCCCGGCGCGTACTTGGCTGGAAACCGGTCTTTCCGAGCTATCGGGAAGGACTGGCCGCGCTATTTGCGGCCAGACAGGGCGATCAGTAAGCCAGCAACGGCCAGCACCGCACCGCCTGCCGCCAGCGCCGACCAGCGATACCCTTCGAACAGGGTGGACAGCACCATGGCCACCACCGGCACGGCGACCCCGTTGTAGGCTGCCGGGCCTGGCCCCCAATCCCGGATAAGCTGCGAATAGAGCGGAAAGGTCAGCGCCGAACCGATCAGTCCGAGATAGGCGATTCCCGCCAGATAGGCCGGTCGCGGATCGAGCACCGGCAGGCCCGCCGCCGTGATCGCATAGGCGGCGCTGAAGGCAACGCCCCACACCATGCCCCAGGCCATCAACGGCACCACCGCCACCCCGCGCGCCGTTTCGGTGGCCTGCAGCAGATTGCCGACCGAGACCGACAGGATCGCGATCCCGACCAGCACCATTCCGATGATGACGGCGTCGTTGCTGGGGGCGATCCGGTATTCGTGCGTCAGTAGCATGGCGATTCCGCCCAGTGCTATTGCCGACCCGGTCATGAACCGCGCGCTCAGTCCCTTGCCCAGCACCAGCCAGGCCAGCACCGCGTTGGGCACGATCATCAGGGCAAAGACCACCGCGACCAGGCCTGAGGTGAGATAGTGTTCGGCCCGGTAGATCAGCTGAAAATTGAGGCTGAACTGGAACAGACCCATGGCCAGCGCCAGCGCCTGCTCTTTCCGGTTCAGCCGCATACGATCGCCGCGAACCCATGCAAATCCCGCCATCGCCGCCGCTGCAAGAACAAAGCGCCACACGACCGACCAGGCCGGCGGTACCGCGCTGATCTGGTCCTTGATCACCAGCCAGGTCGATCCCCAGACCAGCGACAGGAAGACAAAAGCCGCGATCGATCGCGGCGTCAGGACGACACCGTTCACAGCCCGGCAATCGCGCGGGAAAGGGCTGAAACGTGCTCCGCCTGGCTATTCCAGGCCGTCACCAGTCGTGCGGCATCCGCGCCCCAGTCGTAAAATGAAAAGCCCTGTTGGCGCAGCGCCGCCCGCTCAGCCGCGGTCACATGCAGGAACACCTCGTTGGCCTCGACCGGGTGCAGCAAGCGCTGCCCTGCGGCGTCGCCCAGCTCGCGGGCCGCCCCGTTTGCTGCCCGCGCATTCGCCAGCCACAGCCCGTCTTCAACCATGGCAAGGATTTGCGCGGCAAGGAACCGTCCCTTCGATTGCAAGTGCCCGGCCCGCTTGCGGCGCAGGCGGGCCACTTCAGCCAGGTCTTCATCAAAGAACACCAGCGCCTCTGCGCTCATGCTGCCGTTCTTGATGCAGCCGAAGCTGAGCGCGGCAGCCCCCTGGCAAGCCGCCCACGGTGCGCATTCCAGAAAGGCGACGGCATTGGCGAAACGCGCGCCATCAACATGCAGTCGCAGACCGTGGCTCCGGGCGGTGTCGGCCAGCGCCGCGACCTCCGCCGGGCGATAACAGCGCCCGTACTCCGTGGCCTGTGTCATCGATACGGCTTGCGGCTGGACCTGATGAACATCCTTGCGGATCGCGGCGATGGCTGCGTCGACTGCCGCAGGCTCGATCCTTGCGCCTGCGCCATCGATCAGGATCAGTTTGGCGCCATGCGTATAGAAACCGGGGGCGCCGCCTTCATCGGTTTCGATATGAGCCTCGCGGTGGCAGATCACCGCGCCATGCGGCGGCACCATGCTGGCAAGGGCCAGGCAATTGGCGGCGGTACCGGTCGCGACCCACAGCACCGCGCACGGCCGCCCGAACAGATCGGCAAACACTGCATCCAGCTGCTGGCTCAGCGCATCATTGTCGTAGGGCGGCTGCGGCGCATCGGCGGCGCGCATCGCCGCCCACACCTGGGGGTGAACGGCGGCGGCATTGTCAGACAGGAACTGCATCACCATCTTGCCTTATGCAGCCCGCACCGCCCGTCAAGCAGGAGTAAGGCGATGGACCAAATCACGATCTCGCGCCACGGCAACGACCGGGCCGGGGAATATCACGCC
>JAFLDC010000123.1 GCA_017302775.1 Sphingomonadales bacterium | reverse complement strand
CAGCGCCTTCATCGTTGCGGCCCCGATCGCACAAATCGCGCTATCTTATATGAAACAGGCATGGGGTTTCCTTTCAGGCATAAAAAATGGCCCCGTGGCGGAAAGCCAGGAGGCGCATCGGCTTGGGAAGCGAGTGGTTGGCCGGATGGTTAGCCCATGCTGTCATCTGCACATTCGCCATGGTCCCGGCACAGGTTGAGCAGCGCGGAATCAGTTCCGGCACGATCAGGGATCAGGATCACGTCGCCAGCACCCCAGTCATCTGTAACGACGACGATCTCGTACCAGCCGCCGGGATGCGCCGTGATGAATTCCCAGTCGGCAAGGGGCCGGCCACGTTGTTGCTCAAGGGCAGCTTGCGTGTCGGCTGGACCGACGATGACGTAGATAGTCGCAAGGTCAATCATGTCGGCATAGCGCGCGAGAATGAGGCGCAGGTTAGGGTCTGCCACCGCCTCAAGGGCAGCAGCATTGTCGATGATAAGCATACAGGAACTCCAAATAGAAAAGGCCCCGGATCGCTCCGAGGCCCTTGGGGTGATGTTGGATGGTGTTGCCGGTTCAGTGTTGCCTTGGATCAGGCCCGAACCGATTATCGCCGCGCGTTCCTTCGATGATCATGAAGACTGTCACGACCAGCCGGACTTGTCCTGATCATGAAACCGCCGCACCGTCAGTGCTAGCGACGGCACCAAGGTACTGAGCATGATAAGCGCAATTATTCCGCCCAGTGCTTCCTCGCCCATCGGAGTTGAGATGATTGCGCCAGCGATGAAGGCTAACAGCAGCAACAGGAAAAATAGCCAGAACTCCTTGCGGCTGGCCCGCCCGGTGAAGTCGGCGTATTTCTTCAAAGGCAGTGTTGCCCAGCCGAACCAATCGTTGTCGGCAAGGTCGCCATTCAGAGCACTGCTGGTAGATTTCACTGTGCGCTGGCCCAACAGCAGCTTTTGTTTCGCGGCTTCGAAGTCGGCCTCGGTAATCACGCCGTCAGCTTTCAGCTTGTGCAGGCGCTCAATGTTATTGAGAGATTCGTCGTCGATCATGGGATTTCCTTTGTGCGTGAGGGATGGACCGCGCCGGATCGGCACGGGAACAGACCGCTAGGTTGCTTGCTGGTTCATGCTCTCGCCCCTCACGCCTGGAAGGAGCGACGATCGGCTTGACCCTGTATCGCCCCTATGTACCTCTCGGGAGCGACGGCCAAAGCCGGATGTTAGTAACCTACTCAGCGCAGGCGCATGCGCCTTTACCGGCGAACCGGCTGGACATACGCGCATGCCACCCGGCCTTCCGTTTCCGGTTGACCGAGTTCTGCTGAGTGAGGTTACTACGCCCCGCCCACAGGCTTTCACCGCAGGCAGGAACCTTTTGGCGTGGGATCAAAGGTTAAGCAAGCGATCCTGGGCCTGTTCATATAAGATGCCCCGGTTTGCGCGGTTGGTTCGTTGGTCTATCGTATTGCAATGGCCAAAAAGTTCGCCCCAACGATCGCTATGTTCAAATCCTTTAATGCGGATGAACTCGATCAAGTTCGACGTGAAGGTCAAGCGGCAGCCAAATTGGAATCCGCTACTTTCGGCCAAATTCTAGACATTTCAAAGCGGTTCAATCAGATTGAGTTACTAGCTCGACTGGCTCTCGTGGCCATTGCTGAGCAGAGCAAGTTTGGCTCTCCTGATTTTCAACCGTCCATTTTCCCGTTTGAGTTGGAGATTTTTCAGGCCATCGCACTTGCATCGGAGCTTCGACCGGATTGGGACCAAAGGACGATCGCACAGGCTGTCGAAAATGCCCTCGCACTACTTCGGCAAAACTCGGATGCCTTCAAAAAGAAGTCTGGAGCAAAGCTTACAGGAGACAAGCAGACGGACAGGCTGACGGCGATCCTCGACAGAATCAGGGTAACGACGCATTCGGTAAGAGGGCCGCGACATGCCTATCAGACTCGTGCTTATCTGCGTGACCTAGCCCAAAGTCTCGATGATCGATTCAAAGCTCACCTGGGATTTACATTGTCGAACGTCGTCGATCTTTTTGAAAGAACGGCATTTCGGATCGACAAAGACTTGCAGGGGTTGCGCGATATCTCCCGTCGGTGGATGTCAGCAATACAACCCGACAAATGCTTGCAGCTTTTCCTCGAAGACAACGCAAATTGCGCCGGTCATGTTCTGATAACGGACGTATCGTCCCGACGCGTCGCTATCTCGGAGATGAAGGGGACTCTTTTCGCCATTTTCGAGGAAAAGCTCAGGGCGATTTTCAAACTTCGCTGCGACGATTCTGATGCGCCTTCCACCACTGACAATCTCTGGGCTTCCCTTCGCAATGTTGCGCTGGGCTTTGGCGATGTGAAGGCTGACCAGCTTGAACATCTGCACCTTTCGAACCCTGTGGTGACAAGACCACTTGTCTCGGATGGGTCCGGTAATTTCTACCTCTTTTGCGCCCAAACCGCCTTTGCCAATCTGGTTGAGATAATCGACGTGTTGGCGGCGACAAAGCCCAAGCTCAAGGCAGCGCTAGAATCGTTCAAGTCGGACTGGTTGGAGCAAAAACTCAACGCGCTTGTTGGCGCAGCGTTTTCTTCGGGCAAAGTCTATCCAAACGCCAAATGGGTGGATTTGGAGAAAAAAGAGGGTGAGACCGATTGCGTCCTTTTGATCGATAAGACTGTTGGACTCTTTGAAGCCAAGTCAGCCAGGGTAACCCCACCGGCTCGTCGCGGAGCGCACGATCGATTGAGACGCGACATCAGGGAATTGCTCGTTGATCCCTCGCAGCAATCTCATCGCTTTGAATCGCTACTTCGCAAGTCACCGGAACCTGTCACGTTTTCAACCAAATTTGGAAAGCACCAAATTGCCGGGGCGGACGTGCGGGAGGTGTTCCGCGTTAACATACTGTTCGATACCATTGGGCCGTTGTCCACCAACACACGAAGGCTGGTAGAGGCAGGGTTGATCGACGTCTCCGAGCCGATGGCCCCCTGCATGAGCATCTTCGAACTGGAAACGCTGCTCGACGTTTTGCCAGACCAGATCTCACGAATTCACTATCTCCGGCGGAGGTGCGACCTTGAACAGAACTCGATGATCGAAGCGGATGAAATGGATTTGATCGCTTTCTACCTTGATGGCTGCTTCCACATGGGAGAACTTGAATTTTCGGAGGATGGTTTCAGCATCTACGGCTGGTCAGACCGCATCGCCAAAATGTACGATCACGAGGGTCGTCGAGAAAAAACCAACGTGGCATTAAAGCGAACGCCGATGTGGAATCAGCTATTGAAAGCGATTGAGGAGAACGAGGAAACTGGATGGACTCGCTTTGGTTATCGTCTGTGCGAAACGCGGTATGCCGACCAATGGTCGATCCAAAAGTTGAAAGATAAATCATTCAAGAAGGCGCGAAAAATCAAGGTGGGCCAGGCAACATTCACGGGAGGCTATGCCGAAGGGCAGGAGATGCCGCTGGCGATTTGTGTTGGAAATAATGTTTCTGAGTTCGGCGTCTACAGTCATTCGCAAACGGCGGCACTGTCCGTCATGGACATGGCTAAGGCCGATCAAGCTTTGGCTCTTTATTGGGATATTTCTGAGCCTCACCTTCCCTACAAATTTATTGCGACTTTTCGAAGACAGTCCTCAGTGCGCCGATAGAGGATAGGAGACAGCTATGAACGGCGGATCGACCGAACCGTCCAGTCCCCCCGATGTTTTACTGATGATCCAGGAGGGCTTGCCCAATGAGATTGAGGTGGAGGCGCGAACCCATCTCGAACGCCCCGAACTCAATCTTGTCGTTGTCCGTCAACCGGGTGGTCCCTACGCTGGCATCGAACTCTTTCTTCCTTCCGCTATTGCCATCTTTGTTGCGGCTGGGTTCTTCAACGGCATGCTGCAGGAAGCTGGGAAGGACGCCTACCTCGCTCTGAAGAATGCTGCGGTGGCTTTGTGGAAACGCTCGACCGGCCTGAAAATCGCCTCAATTGGCACTTCTGGGAAAGTGTCCGCCTCTCGACGATATTCTCTGGCCTACTCGATCACCGGACAGGTCTCTTCGGGGCTGAACTTCAAGTTCGTCGTGGAAACCGAGGTCAACCTTTTGGACATTGAAGCAGGTGTTGCCGCGTTTATCCAACTTGTCGATGACCTCCATCACGACCGGATCAGTGAGGAGAACATCAAAGCTCTAATGACCTACCGTCCGGTTGGCGGGACTGTGCTCGTTACCTTTGATGCCGAACATCGAATGATTGTTCCGGTAAATGCCTTTGAAGCACGAGGCTAAACTGATCGGACCAAAGCGCCTTCCGCCTTATCCCTCCGGCAGCAATAAGCTGGAATCGCCGTAGCTATAGAAACGGTAGCCCTCCTTGATTGCATGCCGATAAGCTGATTGCATTTTGTCCAATCCCATCAGCGCACTAACCAGCATGAACAGTGTTGAACGCGGGAGGTGAAAGTTCGTTACCAGCCCGTCGATCGCCTTGAACCGATAACCCGGTGTGATGAAAATCGCGGTGTCACCCGTAAATGGCAGTATCGTGCCGTCATCATTCGCCGCACTTTCCAGCAGCCGCAGCGAAGTGGTGCCGACAGCAATGATCCGCCCACCAGCAGCCCGCACAGCGTTAAGGCGCTCTGCAACTTCGGCAGCGATCGTACCCCATTCAGCGTGCATCTGGTGCGCCGCCGTATCGTCTGCCTTGACCGGCAGGAAAGTACCTGCGCCAACATGCAAGGTCAGCGTTTCGTGGCCGATCCCTGCGGCGGTCAGGCGCGTCATCAGATCAGGCGTGAAATGCAAGGCTGCCGTAGGCGCGGCGACCGCCCCATCCTTTGCCGCGAACATGGTCTGGTAATCCGTCCGGTCCAGGTCATCTATGGCTCTTTTGCCAGCGATATAGGGCGGCAAGGGAACGCTTCCGGCCCGTTCGAGCAAAACCTCCACCGCTTCGTCACCAGAAAAAGCGAGTGTCCAGCTGCCATCGTCGTGGCGCCGTTCGGCAATTGCCTGAACCCCAGCCGGAAATTCGATCGTGTCAGCGCGGTGCAGACGTTTGGCATTGCGGATGAAAGCCTGCCACCGCCGAAGATCGACACGCTTGTGAAGCGTCGCGCCGATCCGCGCCGCACCGCGATAGCCCTCAAGCTGGGCCGGGATAACCCTGGTGTCGTTGAACACCAGCACGTCCCCCTTGCGCAATTGCGTGGGCAGATCGCGCATGGTCAGATCGCGCGGCGGGTTATCGCCGGTCACAACCAACATCCGCGCCGAATCACGCGGACGGACCGGACGCAGCGCGATGCATTCCGGCGGCAATTCAAAATCGAAAAGATCGACGCGCATCAGGGCCCTGGCGGCTGGCGCAGTTCAGTTGGACTTGGAATTGCTCAGCATGTCAGCGGTAATCACGCTTGGTGCAGCCACCGTTGCCGCAGGACGTGGCTTGTTCTCAGACAGCATCGATGCCTGCAGAATCTTGGTCGGGCTGGCCGGCGGTTCACCGCGGGCGATGGTATCCACCACGTCCATGCCGGAAATCACGCGCCCGAAATTGGTATAGCGATGATCAAGTGCAAAGCGCGGATAAAACACGATGAAAAACTGGCTGTTGGCGGTATCGGGCTGATCCGTCCGCGCCATCGAGACGGTTCCGCGCACGTGCGGCAGAAAATTGAATTCAGCTTTCAGGTCAGGCAACTGCGAGCCGCCCTGCCCGGTCCCGGTCGGATCGCCGGTCTGCGCCATGAAGCCATCGATGACGCGGTGAAAAATGATACCGTTGTAGAAACCCTGCTTGGTGAGCGTCTTGATCCGTTCGACATGGCCCGGGGCCCAGGCCGGCATCAACCGGATCATCACCCGCCCGCCATTGGACAGGTCAAGCACCAGAATGTTATCTGGATCCACGCTAACATCGGTGCTCACCACGGCGCTGAGTGGAGCCGGGGCGACCGTGGCAGGTTGCTTATCCTTGGCCAGGACTGGACTGGCGATCAGCGAGAGCCCTAGGGCCAGGGCGGCAAACGAACGGCGGTTCATGGGTAACTGGTCTCGCAATCTGGAAAATCTTGAGCGGCGGAATAGCGCCGCCAGTCTGTCATGGCAATGAACGGAATGGCATCGTCCCCAACACTGCCGGGTGACTTAGCGCGGAACGATCCTGCCGATAACGTCATCGCGCACCGCCGCACTGACAAATTTGGAGATTTCGCCGCCATAGACGGCGATCTCCTTGACCAGACGCGAAGCGATCGGCTGCAGGGCTACATCAGCCATCAGGAAGACCGTTTCGACATGGTCATTCAACTGCCGATTCATACCGGTTAACTGATACTCGTATTCAAAATCAGTCACTCCGCGAATGCCGCGGATCACAACCGAAGCGCCCATTGCATCGGCAAAATCCATCAACAGCGAATTGAAGCCGACCACCCTGATCTTGGCATTACCGATTCCGGCCACCTCGCGTTCAACCATGGCGATCCGTTCGTCGTCGTTGAACATCGGGGATTTGGCGATGTTGGTGGTGACGCCGATGATCAGTTCATCGACCAGCTTGGCGCCGCGCTCGATGATGTCCATATGCCCCAGCGTAATGGGATCGAAGGTGCCGGGGTAAACGCCAATTCGCGGTTTCATCTAGTGATCCCTTTCGACGGTGAAATATGCCAGGGCCCGCAGCAAATCAGCTTCTGCACCATATGAGCCAAGGTGCGCCACGGCCTGATCGATCAGCATGCGGGCCTGTTCGCGGGCCCGGTCTGCCCCGAGCAGTGCAACAAACGTCTGTTTCCCGGCCGACGCATCCTTGCGGAGTGCCTTGCCCGCCTTGCCTTCATCACCAACATGATCGAGGAGGTCGTCGGCGATCTGGAATGCAAGGCCCAGATCCCTGGCATAACCTTTGAGATGGGTTCGGCCTTCCGGGGCGACCTTGCCAAGCGCCGCACCCATTTCCACGGCAGCCGAAAGCAGGGCCCCGGTTTTAAGCTGCTGCATCCGCGTGACGGCCGGCAGATCCAGTGCCTGCCCTTCCCCATCGATATCAAGCACCTGCCCACCGACCATTCCGTTGGCCCCGCATGCCTGCGCCAAGAGCTGAACCAGTTCACTGCGCACAAAGGGATCGCCGCTGGTTGCCGGATCAACCAGCACTTCAAAAGCAAAGGGTTGCAACGCGTCGCCAGCCAATACGGCCACAGCCTCGCCAAAAGCCTGGTGAGCGGAAGGCTTGCCGTGACGCATGGCATCGTCGTCCATGCACGGCAGATCGTCGTGGATCAGCGAATAGGCGTGGATCGCCTCGATAGCTGCCGCCGCCCGCAGTGCCTGTGACCTGTCGACGCCAAACATCGCGGCCGTTGCGGTCAGCAACAACGGGCGCAATCGCTTCCCCCCGCCGATGGTTGCATAACGCATGGCTTCGGCCAGTTTGCCATCGTCGGGCAGCAAGGCGTCAAACATCGTGTCGATATCGC
>JAFLDC010000122.1 GCA_017302775.1 Sphingomonadales bacterium | reverse complement strand
CCGAGGACACGGCCCTGCGCGCCTTGACGGCACACGGCCGCGGGCTACAGTCGCGGACAAGGTGATGAAGTCAGGGAAGACGGCTGGACAAGGCAACGGCCGCCTCTGTGTGCCGAACCGCACGGCAAGCGAAGCGCGCAGGCCCGAAGCTGGAAGCCGGGCCGCAGGCGTCAGCCGAGCGGAGCGAGGGAACGATAAAAGCCCGTCAGGGGCGAAACCCCGCAGGGGGTTCGATGCGCAGCACGACAGCGCGACCGGCCATCTCCCAAGGGGCCGGGGACGTCCAGGATTGAATGCAGAGCTTTCGGGATCTGTAACATCCTTGGCAAGCACATTTCCTGCACCTCGTTCGCCACAAACGACACGGCCAGAACCGACCAATGAGGCGCGGATCAATTTCCCGCAACATGGAGGTCACAATGGCGCACGATTCGAGCATCTGGCAGGTGGACACTCATGCTGCACCCGTGCGCCCTACGCCCAACAACGACTCCGTGCCCCTGAAATGGGCACACGATTCGCACACTGGCGAACCGCGTTATATCCACGATGCCGAAGTCATCGACGGAAGCGCCGGATGCCAATGCCCCGCCTGCGATCTGTCCCTGACGCCCGTGTTAGCGGGGTAGCCGTTGCGTAGAAATCCCACGGCACATTTCCGCCACCCCAAGGGCGCCCAGAAGGATGATTGCACCCTCATTGCGGCCCGGCTGGCTGCGATTCGGCACCTGCAAGAACGGGGCTTCATTGACCTGCCCAGGCGCCGTATGTCAGCCAACGCCACCGGCTTCAGCGGCGAAGGCTATGAGGGCTGGGCGGAAATGCCTGAGGAGCGTATCTCGATCAGTGGCGCGGTATTCCATGACCATGCCACGGCGCTGTTGACGCTGGATGACGGCCGTGAGCTTCTGGTCGATCTCACCGGACAGCGCGACGCCGGCAGCGATGGCCTTGGAAGGGCCATCGTCACGCTGTCCCTTTCTGACCCCAGCATTGCGATGATGTCTCCAGAGGAGATCCGTGCGCGGCTGCGCCTGCTCCCAGACATCTGCTGGTGTGCACATTGGAATGACCAGGCATTGCAGACAACTGCGCATGCACAGGCCCGCCAGGCCGCGCACGATGCAATGGATGTCTGGGGGGATGCCGACGAAGCACTGTTCCGCCAATACGTTCCCTCGAACCTTGATCCCTCCGTGGCTCAGCAATGGCGCCGGGAAACGCTATTGCATAGCGAAGTCAAGGCCATCCTGGAGCAGGCATCGCAGATTGCGACGCCAGGGCTGGAAGTCGAAGTGATCCGCTCCACCTCGGACGAATTCAGTGACGTATGGGAGGACAGCACGCTGCGCATTCTGTGGCTGACTGCTTCCACAACGCTATCACTGGCAAAGGTGCAGTTGGAGCAGCGCCAGGGCAGCATCGTTCCTGACGTCATTTGTACCCTCAGCGAGCCTCAGCCCTATATCTACGGAGGAACCGAAATCCGGCTGGATGGCGACTTCGAGGAACTGATCGAGGATACCTACAGCAGCCGACGCTGGCCCCAGACCTTGCTGGTCGAAGTCACAGTGACCCATGGCATTGACCAGGTGAAGCTACGTCGCATCCAGGAGCTCGACCTGCCCACGCTGGAAATCGACATAGGCTCTCTGGGTGGTCGGGTGACTCGGGAAGGCCTGCGCAACCTGGTGGTGAACGAAATCATCGGCAAACGCTGGGTTCACCACCCGATCTGGCGACTCCATCGCCGGCTCATCGAGTCGGAGTTAGGCCAGCATCCAGCCGTACTCCGCTTTCAGGAGCGCTTGGCGGAGCTGCGGCGTCCCCGGTTTCTCGCCACTCCAGCTTCGGAGTGGGCGTCCACCTATCTGTCCGCCACTACAGAGTTTTATGAGACCAACACCCGCATCGAAAAGGCCAGACGAGCACACAAGGGAGAGGGGCCAAAGCCTGTGCTGCTGGACAAAGACAGCAAGCCCTGGCTGCAGCTCATGGAAGCGGCAGAGGCTCTTGCCGCGCATGGCTACCCAGGTGCTGCCGACTCGGACATGGTCGGCGTGGCGGGCATCATTTCAAGGTTGTTGTCGATCCAGCATAACCGGGGGATCGGCTATGCGTTCGATACCGGGTACCAGGTGCTCAATGCCATCATGCAAAGCGGCCCCGACTACCAGCAATGGCACACGTTGTACCCCATGGCCGTCAAAGCCTACGAACTGGACGCCAAGTTCACCCAAGAACAGAGAAAGCGCTACGCCAACTGGCGGCAAGGCATCATCGACAAGGTGGCAACCGGCGATGAGACCCACCTGCGGCCTGCGCGCTACGACGCCGTGCTCGGTGTGCTTTTTCCCGCGCTGGCACCGCGCCTTGCCAAGGGCTATGGCTTGAGCAAGCAATCGCAGTAGCCTCGCCGAATGAGCTCAAGTCCAGAAGGAGGCATCCCGCGACGCCTCCACGCGGATCAAATGACGATCCGCCTGGTCAGCCGCGCATCACACGCCAACTGCTCAACCGCTTTTCGGCGCGGAATAACAAGTCGCGCTCGATCGGTAGCAACCCGCCTACCTGAACGGCTACACAGGCCATCGAGGCGGTCCAACCGGCTCGCAGCGGTGCAAGCGTCGCACGGAATCCACACATTTTTATGTGATTTCATCATAGAATCCTGTGCAATTTGCTCATGCTGGTCCAAACCGATGACGTATGACGATTTTTTGGCTGAACTGGGCAAGGCTGGACTGAGCGTCCGGGCCTTTGCGGAGCTGATCGGCATGAACCCGAATTCGGTGTCGAACTATGCCAGCGCCGGTGAAGTGTCTCGTCATCTGGCCTTCATCGCTGTACTGCTCGCAGAGATGAATGTGCATGGCATCGACTTTCAGCCAGCCATTGGGAGAGTCAGCGCCAGTCGCAAGAAGCCACGCGGCAGAGGCAAGCCGGGGCGATTCGGCGGCGACAAGCAGGAGCAACTGGAACTGGAAACCTGAAGCTCGAAGCCTCGGCGGCACGGCAGACAGGAATTGATATGGAAGGCGAAACGATGGGAAAGACTAGCGCGCAACCAAGCACCACCAATGATGCGCGGCGGGTGAACTCTTTCTTCGCGGGGATTGGGGGCTTCGACCTTGCGTTTGAAACGCATGGGTTTGAGCTGAGCTTCCATTGCGAAAAGGATGATTTCTGCCGAAGCGTCCTGAAGCGGAACTGGCCGGCCGTCGCCAGTGCCGGCGACATTCAACAACTTGATGCCAAAGAAATTCCAGCAGCGGATGTCTGGACTGCCGGCTTTCCGTGCCAAGACCTATCCTTGGCCCGCACGCCGCATGGCAAGCGCAGTGGTTTGAAAGGGTCTCAGTCCGGTCTCTTCTACACATTCCTTGATCTTCTGGCTATCCACAAGCCGCCAGTCGTTCTGCTGGAAAATGTCGCGGGCCTGCTGAACTCCCATAAAGGCGCAGACTTCAATGCGCTCATCTCCTCACTGACCAAGCTTGGCTATGGGGTGGCGTGGAGAGTGCTCAATGCGCGCTACTTCGGGGCTCCGCAGTCGCGACCCAGAGTTTTCATATGCGCGTGGCTCGGCTCTCCTGAGAATGCCGTCAAGGCGCTATTCGAAAATCAAATTGCAATGAAGCCGAAGAACGAGCGGCGAGGCTTCATGGCCGAGTCGAAATGCCCGGAGTCTGGGCTCTCCGTGCCGCAGGTCTCGTTCTGCATTTCCGCCACATCGGGGCGGCATACAGGGTTGGACTGGGCAAGATCGTATGTGACATATCCGGATGCGGTACGCAGACTGACGCCGCTGGAGTGCGAGCGGTTGCAGGGACTGCCGGAAAACTGGACCTTGCCCGACAAAGACTATGTGGTTCCTATTCGTGGCATTGAGACCAACAGGTATCACGCGATTGGCAATGCAGTCTGCGTCCAAGTGGTGCAATGGGTAGCTGGCCGCATTTTGAACGTATTGCAGACGTCTGAGAGCAGAGCAGGCGGCACGAGAAAGTCTGCTGTCGGGACGCGACTTCAGCAACTGTCCGAAACGCATCTCTCGATCAAGTCCGAAGTACAGCCGTTGCTTGCCGATGCCAAGGAGCCGAAGTGGCAATCAGGCGGAATCGCGTACAGGGACTGCGTAGTTACCGTGGCGGTTTCTTCCAGTCCTTGCACCCCAGTGGCCTCGCAGCTAATCAATGTGATCGAGAGAACAAAGGTGCATGAACGCTATTTCCTGAGTGCGAACGCTGCGCAAGGAATTCTGCGCAGAGTCGACAAGCTGGGCCGTCATCTTTTTCCGCCGCTCGATGCTGCGCTGAGGAAGATCGCCAACCCCACCGCGACGCGAACCGAGGAACCCATGGAAACGCAGGAAAACGTTCGAGAGCTCGTGGCTCTATAAACTCATCAGATCGTGACTGGCTACTTCATCATCCGTCTCGGCGCCGATAGCGAGAGCGAGATCAGGAGAATCGATGCGTACGACGCCTATTCTTCCGACTCTTTCATCATCGACGTCAAATGCAAGCAAGTTCCCAAGGGCGTGGCACATGGCGATCTTGCCATCATCTGGCTCGGAACCAACAACAACAAGGGTGGTAAGACGCCTTGGGTGCAAGGGATACGCGCTCTCGGACGGATTGAAGGGGTCAGCGGAGAAGGCGGATATGGGGCCGCCAAGACCGTCCGCGTTTTGATCGGCGTTGTGCTGCCGAAATCAGTGACAAAGATGGACATCGCTACCGAAAGCGTTCGTTACTCGGAAATTGCTGCAATGCCCGTGCTTGGGGTCAACAACTACAGCAGCCAGGTCGTGCAGCGGATCGAACCTTCGGAACCGAGGCAGAGCCTGACCGCCCTATTCGGCGCTTTGGAGAGCATCACACCTGGACTGGAGTCCGCGACTCTGTCAGCTTATCCCGATTTGCAGCACGTGTTCGACGATGGCCGCTTTTCGGCGGAGCCCAAGAGGGATGTACTCTTGGAGGCCGACGACTCCGAAGTTTCAGATGGGGCAGCTCCTTCTCAGGCGAGCAGGAGCCTACGCGAAGAGGACGAAGACGGCCTCGAACCAGATGAGAGCCGCGACCCCGGCACGAACATCGAGGTGCCATTTGACCCGACGAAGATTGACATCATTGCCAAGCCGATGACGATCAGTTCTCTCGAAGGCCGTCTGGACAATGACGAACTTGATCTGACGCCCGACTTTCAGCGACAGGCGAACGTCTGGGACGTAAAAAGGAAGGCAAGGCTAATCGAGTCGATCCTTCTTAAGATTCCCCTACCCTCGTTCTATTTCAGTGAAGACCTGGACGGGGGCTATGCCGTGGTGGATGGCCTTCAGCGTCTGTGTGCGGTATTCCACTTCAAGAATGCCGCGCTGCTCAATTCATCCACCGGAGCAAACCTCGCCCCGCTGCGGCTGAAAGGCCTGCAATATTTGAAGGAGCTTGAAGGCAAAACCTATCTCGACCTCGACCGGAAGTTTCAGCGCCGCATCTCCGAGCTCGAGATCACCGCAAACATCATCCGCGCTAACACGCCATCGGCCGTCAAGTTCAATGTTTTTGCCCGACTGAACCAGGGCGGGATGCCGTTGAACGCACAGGAGATCCGCAATGCAATCTTTCCTGGCGAGTGGCGCAATGAGCTGCGGCGGCTTGCGGAAAGTGATCAGTTCATCAAGGCCACAGATGGCAAAGTGCAGAAATCCCGGCAGCAGGACATGGAGCTTGTGCTTCGCTTCATTGCTCTCTGGCAGCTCGGAGAGCCCTATCGCCGGCCTGGAAATCAGACCCTCGACGAGTTTCTGAATGCCACGGTCGAACAGACGCTCAGCCGCTGGAGCGCGGACAAATGGAAGCAGGCGGGCGAGGCGTTTCATCATGCCATCGATGCCACATGCCAAGTTCGCGGGAAACATGCCTTTCGGAAAAGCGCCGGCGCGCAGCAGAGAAAGCCCATCAACCGCGGCCTGTTCGAAGCAGAACTGATCGTCTTTGGCTCTCTGGACGCCGAGACGCTTGCGCTCGCTACCGCGCAGAAGTTCAAGGTCGAACAGCTATTTGTCACTGCGCTGGCCGAAAACAAAGAATTGATTCAGTCATTGCTTTACGGGACTGGAGCCGCCGAATCGTCCAACGCACGCATTGCGGCTCTTAACAGAGTCGTCGAGGAGGCGATCCATGCTTGAACGGATTGAGCTTCACAATTTCAAGTCTGCGCGCGACCTTCCCGTCAGCCTTGCCCCGCTGACAGTTTTAACGGGGCTGAATGGCTCGGGAAAAAGCAGTGTCCTGCAAGCAATTGCACTGCTGAAACAGAGCCTACGCATCGATGGAGGAACTCAGGAGCTTATCTTGCGCGGAACGCTCGTACGTCTCGGGCGAAGCGAAGACGTACGGTTCGAGAATGCTACAGACGACGAGATCGGCTTCACCATCCAGACTCCCCAGGGCCAGACGAAACTGCTTGCGTTGGCGGCAACAGGAGCCGACACGCTTGAGCTTCGTCACGATGGCGATATTGAAGACGTAGCCGGCGCACTGAACAACGGCTTCCAATTCATTCAGGCAGACCGGATCACGCCGGCAGTCCAGTACCAGCAGGCCAGCACACCGGAGCGGGCCGCAGGCTGGCTTGGATGCGGCGGCGAATACACCGTCGACTTCTTGCTCCAGCATGAAAGCACAAAGGTTTCGCCTGGGCGACTTTTTCCGCGCGACCATCCTACGCTGTCACCTGAACTGCTGACTCAGGTCGCTCCAACCGAGAGCCTGCTGGACCAAACCTCAGGTTGGCTGCAGCATCTCAGCCCGGGAGTAAGACCCAGAGCAGTGGCCGTCGAGCTTGCGGACGCTGCCTCGCTCAGGTTTTCGTACACCGGGACGTCTGTCGATTCAGGTAGCCGCGAGCATCGGCCCTCCAACGTCGGATTCGGACTGACATACTGCTTGCCGATCATCGTGGCCTGTCTGTCCGCACCGAAGGGCGGGCTGCTGCTGTTGGAGAACCCTGAAGCGCACCTTCATCCGCGCGGCCAGTCGGCGCTTGGGCGACTCCTCGCGCGCTGCGCTGCAGACGGCGTGCAGATCATCGTCGAGACACATAGCGATCACGTGCTCAACGGCATCCGGGTGGCGGCGAAACGCGCAGAGATTCCGAACGAAAGCGTTGCTGTGCACTTCTTCTCCCGCGATATCGAGAGCGGCGAGTCGTCGATCACCTCGCCGATCCTGCATGCGAACGGCCGTTTCAGCGACTGGCCCGATGGCTTCTTCGATGAGTGGAGCAAGGCGCTGGATGAACTGCTCGACACCTGAGCGATGACGACACCTGTTCTGTTCCTTGACGACGCGTCGCGTCATATCGGCCAGATTGATCGAGCGAGAGCGGAGCAGACCGCCATGACGCTGATCTCTACGCTAAGGCATCTCCGCAAAATCAACAGCAGGATTGCGCTAAATACGTCTCGGCCGATTGCCCAGTACCAGATCACGGACGACTGGACGCTGCAAGCCGTACTTGGAGGGAACTCAT
>JAFLDC010000121.1 GCA_017302775.1 Sphingomonadales bacterium | reverse complement strand
ACGGTATGAGTCGCGATCATCGCGACTTGGTATTACCTATACGCCCGGGCCTAGGCAGGCGCGCCGGCGTCGCGCACCCGTAGCATGGCCAGCGCGGCAATCATCAGTGTCGCCGCTGCAAAAGCCATGGTCCAGATCGGCTGGCCGGGGAAAAATGCCTTCATGATTGAGCCCATGACGGTTGCCACCAATAACTGCGGCACCACCACGAAGACGTTGAACAGCCCCATATATATGCCAAGCTTGCTTTGCGGCAGGCTGCTGGCAAGGATCGCATAAGGCATGGCCAGAATAGAAGCCCAGGCGATTCCGACTCCCACTTCGGCCAGGATCAGCCAGGCAGGGTCGGCGATGAAGAAGAAGCTGGCATAGCCAAGTGCGCCGCACAGCAGGCCGGTAATGTGCGTATAAACCCGCCCAAACCGCCGCGCCAAAAACGGCAGGAGCAGCAGCGCTGCGATTGCGGCAACGCTGTTGTAGACGGCAAACAGCACACCTACCCAGTTGCCGGCTTCCTGAAAGGCGGGACTGGCGGAATCGGTCGTCCCGAAATGGCGCTGGGCGACGATCGCGGTGGTGTTGATCCACATGATAAACAGTGCCGACCAGCTGAAAAACTGGACGACGGCCAATCGCTTCATGATTTCGGGCATGCCGGAAAAGTCACCGACGATGCTGGTCAGCATCGAAGCGGGGCGGCCTGCTCTGGCCAGCCGGATGGCGACATGGCTGAGCAGCCCATAACCGAACAGCAGAGCAGCGAGCAGATAGACCTCTTTTTCCAGCTTGAACTGCATGGTCACGAGTCCAAGCGCGATGCCGGCCATGATCCAGCCGAACGGTGCCGCACTCGTCCGGCTGGCGAGATCGGCCGAAGCATGCGCGACAGCCTCTTCCTGCGTGAAGGTAGCCATTTCGTCCGGGCTGTATTCCCGGGTGGTAAGCACGGTCCACATTACAGCGGCGAACAGGGCAGCGCCGCCGGCCCAGAATGAATATCGCACCGTATCGGGTATGACCCCGGCCGGGGCTTCGTTTGCCACGCCCAGCTGTTCCAGCAGCCATGGGAATGCTGACGCGACTACGGCTCCCAGGCCGATGAACGCGGTCTGCACCGCGTAACCGGCGTTGTGCTGATCCTTGCGCAGCATATCGCCCACAAACGCGCGGAACGGCTCCATTGATATGTTGAGACTGGCATCCAGCGTCCACAGCAGCAGCGCCGCCATCAGCAGCGCCGGGCTATAAGGCATAAGGACAAGCGAGAGTGTGGCCAGCAAAGCGCCCGCCACAAAATAGGGCCGCCGCCGCCCGAACCGGCCCAGCCAGGTGCGATCGCTCAGGTGGCCGATGATCGGCTGAACCAGCAAGCCGGTCAACGGCGCTGCGGCCCAAAGCCATGGCAGGTCGTCCATGCTGGCTCCCAATGTCTGGAAGATCCTGCTCATGTTGGCATTCTGCAAGGCGAAGCCGATCTGGATGCCAAAGAAACCGAAACTGATATTGGCCAGCCCAGCCCAGCTTTGCCGTGGTTTTTCCATCAACGCGTCCCTCTTCCCTTGTCGTGCCGGACGTCGCATTTTGCTGCCCCGGGGACAACAGGCATACGAATACCTAGCCGGCGGTGCTCTTGCGAACCACCAGCCTGGCAGGGATGGTCCGGGCATCGACTACCCGGTCCTCGATCCGTGCGATCAGGCTTTCGACCAGCAACTCGCCGGCGGCGTTGAGATCCTGCATCAATGTCGTCAGCGGCGGACTGGTCAGGCTGGCGGCGGGAATATCGTCAAAGCCCATCACGGCGATATCTTGCGGCACCCGTTTGCCGCAGTCCGTCAGGGCATGAATGGCTCCGATCGCAATCAGGTCGCTGGCGGCAAACACTGCATCGAAGTTCGCGCCGCTCCGCAGCAGCCGTTCCATCGCCAAACGCCCGTCCTCCTCGCTGGACAGGGCATCGACCTGCAGCGCTGGGTCAGTCGGTTCACTGGCTTCGGTCAGCGCGGCGTTCAGCCCGCGATAGCGTTCGGCAAACTCGGGGTAATGCTCGTCAGCATGACCAAGAAAGGCGATACGCCGCCGTCCCAGCGACAACAGGTGCTCTCCTGCCAACCGCCCTGCGCCAAAATTGTCCGATCCCACCGTGACCCCGATATTATCATCGCCGACGGAACCCCAGCGGACAAAGTGCGTGTCGCTGGCCACCAATTCATTCAGCCGCTGCTCGTACAGCGTATAGTCCCCATATCCCAGCAGGATCAGCCCGTCGGCGCGGTGGCTGTCCTGATAACGGACGTGCCAATCGTCTTCCATCTTCTGGAACGAGATCAGCAGATCCAGCCCGCGATTGGCGCTGGCGCGGGTGATCGCCCCCAGCATCGCCAGGAAGAACGGGTTGATATTGGCCCCGTCCGGCGTCGGGTCTTCGAAAAACAGCAGGGCGATCGTATTGGCGCGCTGCGAGCGCAGCGACGAGGCGTTTTTGTCGACCGAGTAATTTATCTCCCGCGCGATCGCCTCGATCCGTTGGCGGGTTGCCAGGCTGACCGATTTCGACCCGCGCAGTGCCCGGCTGACCGTGGGTTGGGATACCCCGGCCAGATAGGCAATGTCGAAACTCGTCGGCTTGGTGGAGCGCTTGCGGCCCATCCCGTCCTCCCGTCAGTCCAGTAGCCTAAGCTCATGTTTGCGCCCCGGCAATCCACCCGGAAATGTTGCCTCCTGTCGTGTCCGCTGAGCCACACCAACGGCAATGCATAAAATCGGTATACGTATGCTATCTTTCGGAACTCGCCCATCGCGCCCTATTCGCGGCCCCCTACGCAAAGGCAGAAGCTATAACTCTGCCTTGCGAACAGGGGTCAGCTCGCCGGGAC
Source organism: Sphingomonadales bacterium (assembly GCA_017302775.1). The sequence continues at coordinate 4,688 of JAFLDC010000121.1, read as the reverse complement.
CCGTGCTTTCCGGCAAGGTTTTAGGGAGAGTGGATCGTGACGCTTCGCACCAAGATCAACGGCATTCGGGGGGCTTCGGTCCTGGCGATAGCCGTTTCTGCCATCGTATTGCCCTCGGCTGCTTACGCGCAGGATGCTGCGCCCGCCGATGAGGCAGCATCAGGCGAAATCATTGTCACCGGCTTTCGTGCCAGCCTTGAGAACGCGGTCAACAAGAAGAAGGGCGCTGACCAGATCGTCGAGTCGGTTTCGGCCGAAGACATCGGCAAGCTGCCGGACGCATCGATCGCGGAATCGATCGCGCGTTTGCCTGGTCTGACGTCGCAGCGCCTGTCGGGCCGTTCCAACGCAATCACCATTCGCGGCTTTGCACCTGATTTCTCGACCACGCTGCTCAACGGCCGCGAACAGACCTCCACCGGCGACAACCGCGCGGTCGAATATGACCAGTATCCGTCGGAAATGGTCAGCCAGGCCAACGTCTACAAAACCCCGATGGCCAGCCTGGTTGGCCAGGGCCTGTCGGGTACGGTTGATCTGCGCACGATCCGTCCGCTGGCAGCCGGCAAGACGATCTTCTCGATCGGTGCGCGCGGCACCTATGCTGACAACGGCAAGCTCAATGTCGATTCCAATGACAAGGGCTATCGGGCCAACGCGCTGCTCGTTACCCAGATGAAGGATGACACCATCGGCCTGGTGCTTGGTGCGTCCTATGTCGATGAATGGTACCAGACAGAAGAATTCAACGCCTGGGGTTATCCCACCACCGGTAGCGGCAATGCGATCATCGGCGGTTCGAAAAGCTATGTAACCTCTTCCCATCTCAAGCGTTTGGGCCTGAACGGCACGCTTGAGGTCAAGCTCGCGCCAGAACTGACCACGTCGTTCGATGCGTTCTTCTCTGACTTCAAGGACGACAATACCAAGCGCGGGATCGAACTGCCGCTGTGGTGGTCGAGCGCGAGCCTGGCGCCGGGCTCCACTGTGACCGACGGAATGGTTACGGCCGGAACCTACAACGGCGTGAAGGGTGTGGTTCGCAACGATGTGTTCCAGCGGCACGCCAAGCTGTACTCGTTCGGCTGGAACCTGGATTACAAGGGCGATGATGGCTGGGATGCCATGCTCGACGTGAGCTATTCAGGCACCAACCGCAACGAACTGGCGATCGAAAGCTATTCGGGCACCGGTCGTAACGGCGTTGGCGCCACGGATACGCTGGGCTTCGTCTCAAGCACCACCGGCACCGTGTTCGATCCGACCATTAACTACGGCGATTACAACACGATCCAGTTGACCAGCCCGCAAGGCTGGGGCGGCACGCAGATTTCGCCCAACGGTACCCGCATCGACGGTGGCCAGGACGGCTATTACAACGATCGCATCGTCAAGGATAAGCTGTACCAGGTGCGCGGTCAGGTTACCCGCCACTTCGACAGCCCGATCGAAAGCGTGCAGCTGGGTATGAACTACACCAAGCGCACCAAATCGCTGGTGCCCGAGGAATACTTCCTGGGCCTGGCCGCCAACACCACCGGCAATGTCAGTCTGGCTGTGCCGACGCAGTACCGGCTTGGCACCACCAACCTCGATTACCTCGGCCTCGGTCCGATGATCAGCTATAACCCGCTCGCGCTGATCGATGGCGGGATCTACAAGCTGGTGGCAAACCCGTACGGCGATGTGGTGGTCAAGAGCTATTCGATCGAAGAACAGCTGATGACCGGCTACGTGCAGGCGAATATCAAGGCGGATCTTGGTTCAGCCAGGCTGACCGGTAACTTTGGCGTTCAGGTCATCTTTACCGATCAGAACTCGACCGGAGCCAGCGCGGTTTATCTCGGCCAGCTGGACGTTCCGGCCGGCTGCATCGCGGCCAGCCAGCCGTGCGCTCCCAACATTGGTTCGGCGGTACTCAGGACCAGCACCGACTATGTCGATGTTCTGCCCAGCCTCAACCTCTCGCTGCGCTTTGACAGCGATTTCGTGATCCGCTTCGCTGCAGCGCGCGAGATCATCCGTCCGCGGCTGGACGATATGCGGGCCTCGGCAAGCTACAGCTATGCCTTCCCTTCGCCGACCACTGTCCAGGTGACGGGCAGCTCGGGCAATCCGAATCTGCGTCCATGGCGCGCCAATGCGGTCGATCTGACCTTCGAAAAGTATTTCGGCACCAAGGGCTTCATCGGTGTGCAGCTGTTCTACAAGGATCTGAAGAGCTACATCTACACGCAGGACGTCACCATCCCGACCTCGAGCCTGGCGCTTGCATCGCCGGGTACGGGCATCACCATCCTGCCCAATGCGCTGCTCAATGTTCCGATCAACGGCACTGGCGGTTCGCTCTATGGGGTTGAACTGGCGGGTACGCTGTCGTTTGGCGATATCGTTCCGGTGCTGAGCGGCTTTGGCCTGACCGGCGGCGTCAGCTACACCGAAACTTCGATCAAGCCCAATCCGGGCGGCAAGTCGGAAGACCTGCCGGGTTATTCGAAGTGGGTGGCCAATGGCACGCTGTTCTATGAACGGGGCGGGTTCAACCTGCGTGGTTCGGTGCGCTATCGCTCGACCTTCGTGGGTGAAGTCTCTGGCTTTGCTGCCAACCGCGTCCGTCGCCGTGCCGCCCCGGAAACCATTGTCGATGCGCAGATCGGCTATGATTTCCAGGAAGGCAGCGGATTGCAGGGTCTGTCGCTCTATATCCAGGGCCAGAACCTGACGGACGAACCGTTTATTACCTATAACCCCGGCGATGCACGTCAGGTGATCGATTATCAGGCCTATGGCCGGCGGTTCCTGGCCGGGTTCACCTACAAGTTCTGATCGGAACCCTGATCAGAAGCTAATCCGCGGTCATGAGGGGGCAGGCGTGCGGGATGGAATCGCAAACTTCCGTCCCGCGCCCTGCCGACCGCCCTTGAACTCCAACCGGGTTGGCGCTCTGTTGAGCGGCCAACCCGGCAAGGAGACTGGCCGTGACTGAACCCTTCATGCGGATCGTGATCGTTGGCGGTGGAACCGCCGGGTGGATGAGCGCTGCCGCGCTCGCCCGTTTCGCCCCGCCGGGCTATGCGATTACATTGATCGAAAGCGATGTGATCGGGACCGTCGGCGTCGGCGAGGCGACCATTCCGGCGATCCGCCTGTTCAATGACGCGCTGGAGATCGACGAGGGCGCTTTCCTCGCTGCCACCAAGGGCTCGTTCAAACTTGGCATTGAATTCGCCGGGTGGGTCGCGGACGGCCATAGCTACATGCATGCATTCGGGCAGGTCGGCCGCCAGCTTGGCCTGCTGCCCTTCCGCCATTTCTGGGCTCGCGGTCGGGCGCTGGGCCTGGCCAAGCCGCTGGCGCACTATTCCGCCAACGAGCTGGCCGCACGAACCGGACGGATGGCGGTCGGAGCCAGCGGTCCGGGTATTCCCGAGGTGCCCTACGCCTATCACTTCGATGCCGGGCTCTACGCGGAATTCCTGCGCGCCTATGCCGAAGAGCGCGGGGTGATCCGGATCGAGGCGACGCTGCAGGGTGCCACGCGAACGGCTGAAGGCGATATTGCTGCCGTCGTCACGGATGACGGGCGCACGATTGCAGGCGACTTCTTCATCGATTGCTCTGGCTTTCGCGGGCTGCTGATCGAGCAGGAATTGCAGACCGGTTATGATGACTGGCGCGACTGGCTGCCGTGTGATCGGGCGATCGCGGTACCGTGCGAGCCGACCGGCAATTTCACCCCCTACACCCGCTCAACCGCGCGGGCGGCAGGGTGGCAATGGCGCATCCCGCTGCAACACCGCATCGGCAACGGCCATGTGTTTTGCAGCACCTTCATGTCTGACGACGAGGCGGCGGCGGTGCTGCTGGCCAATCTGGACGGAAAGCCGCTGGCCGATCCGCGGACCATCCCGTTCGTGACCGGGCGGCGCAAGCAGATTTGGAATCGCAACGTGCTGGCAGTGGGCCTGTCGAGCGGATTTCTGGAGCCGTTGGAATCAACGTCGATTCATCTGATCCAGTCAACCATCACCCGGCTGCTGACCGTGCTGCCTGGCAAGCAGATCGATCCCGCGGTGGTTGCCGGCTTCAATCGCCGATCGGCGGCGGAGTTCGAGAATATCCGCGATTTCCTGGTGCTGCACTATTGGGCCAACCAGCGCACCGGTCAGCCGTTCTGGGACCGCATGCGCACGCTCGAACTGCCGGAAACGCTGCAACAGCGCATTGATGAATATCGCGCCATCAACCAGATTCAGCCAAGCCATGACGAACTGTTTACCGAGGTCGCCTGGTTCCAGGTGCTGGCCGGGCAGGGATTGACCCCGCGCAGCTGGAACCCGATTGCGGACCGCTATCCGCAGAGCGAACTGGAGCGTTTCCTTGTCGCAGTGGAGCAGGCCGCGATCGAAACGGTGCGGCCGATGTCGATGCATATCGATTGTGTCGCCGCAGTTTGCGGTGCGGCCAAGACGGAGAAAGCAGCATGAAGCAGGTTCTTGGGCTGGCGCTTGCAGCGTCGTTGGTCATGCCGCTGGCGGCTTACGGCGCGCCGGCCCCCAATCCGGACTTTCGCACCCGCACGCCCGAGCAGGAGGTGATCTACTTCGTCCTGCCGGACCGGTTCGACAATGGTGATCCGGCAAACGATCGCGGCGGCCTGTCCGGTGACCGGCTCGTCACGGGGTTCG
>JAFLDC010000120.1 GCA_017302775.1 Sphingomonadales bacterium | reverse complement strand
GTGGTGGTCATGTCGAATGAGCCCTGGGCCACGCCGACGCTTTCCGCCGCAGCGCCAACCCGCCCGGCATTGAGCATCCGGTTCAGCACCTCACGACCGCCATCGATTTCGCCGATCACGGCGTCGGCATCAAGCTGTACGCCGTCCAGCCTGATATGCGCGCCTTGCGATGAATCGACCAGCCGGACCACGTCGAGGTTCATGCCCGATGCATCGCGAGGCACCGCGAACAGCGTGATCCCGTCGTGATCGTCATCGCTGCCCGCAGTCCGCGCCGCGACAACCAGCATGTCGGCGCTGCCACCCTGCACGACGAAGGCCTTGCTGCCGCTCAGCCGGAAGCCATTGCCGCTCCGCTCGGCGCGGGTGGCGATTCGTTCCGGGCGATGCTTGGGCCCTTCGTCGATCGCCACGGCGAACACGCTGTCACCGCTCAGCAGGCCCGGCAGGTAGCGCCCCTTGAGGTCGGCCGAAGCCGTGTCCAGCGCCGTTGCCGCCATGACCGCGCTGGTCAGGAACGGCGAAGGAGTAAGGTTCCTGCCAATCTCTTCCAGCACGATCCCGGCTTCGACATGGCCCATGCCCAGCCCGCCATCGGCCTCTGGCACGAGGATCCCGGTGAAGCCCATTTCGGCAAACTGCTTCCACAGGCCGTGGCCGAAGCCGTCCTTGCAATTGATATCGCGGTAATGGCGCAGCTGCTTGGCGATGTTGCCCTCATCCGCCATGAAGCCACGCGCGGTATCGGCCAGCATCGCCTGGTCGTCAGTGTGATAAAGTGCCATTGGTCAGGCTCCCGGCAGGTCGAGAATGCGTTTGGAAATCACGTTGAGCATCACCTCGCTGGTGCCGCCTTCGATCGAATTGGCCTTGGTCCGCAGCCATGAGCGCGCTTTGGAACCGCCATTCGAACCTTCGCTCTCCCATTCGAGCGCAGCGCTGCCGCCGGCGGCCATCAGCAGTTCGTGACGGCGCTTGTTAAGCTCGGTCCCCGCGTACTTCATCATGTTGGGCTGGGCCGGATGGGCCTTGCCAACCTTGATCTCATCGAGGAACTTCTCGCCCATCGCCGAAAAGGCGAGGGCATCCACGTCGAACATCGCCAGATCCGCGCGCAGCAGCGGATCTTCCAGACCGTTGCGCTTGGCAAAGGCACCGATGGTGTTGAGCCGGTCGTTGCCGCCCGCACCCGAAATCATCTCGCGCTCGTGCCCCAGCAGGTATTTGGCAACGTCCCAGCCGCGATTGAGCTCGCCAACGATCTGGTGCTTGGGCACGGAGACGTTGTCGAAGAAGGTTTCGCAGAACGGCGAATTGCCGCTGATCAGCAGGATCGGCTTGGTCGAAACGCCGGGGCTTTCCATGTCGAACAGCAGGAACGAGATGCCCTGGTACTTGTTGGTCTTGTCGGTCCGCACCAGGCAGAAGATCCAGTCAGCCTTATCGGCATAAGAGGTCCAGATCTTGCTGCCATTGACGATCCAGTGGTCGCCCTTGTCTTCGCCGAACGTCTGCAGCGAAACGAGGTCGGAGCCCGAGCCAGGCTCAGAATAGCCCTGGCACCAGCGAATCTCGCCGCGGGCGATCTGATTCAGGTAGTGGACCTTCTGATCTTCGCTGCCGAACTTGAGCAGCGCCGGGCCCAGCATCCAGATGCCGAAGCTGGACAGCGGCGGGCGGGCGCCGATGCGATGCATTTCCTCACGCCAGACCTTGGCTTCAGCGGGCGAAAGGCCCGCGCCGCCATAGGCCTTGGGCCAGTCTGGAACGGTGTAGCCCTTGGCCGCGCACCGCTCCAGCCAGAGCTTTTGGGCGTCGTTCTTGAACTGGAACTTGCGGCCGCCCCAGCAGATGTCATCCTCGTCTCGGACGGGCTCGCGCATTTCGGCGGGGCAATTTTCTTCAAGCCAGGCGCGGATTTCCGCGCGGAAGGCATCAAGGTCTGACATGGAAAGGACTCCTCTCTTAACCGAGAGGTTAAAGGGACTCATGCGCCCTGCGCAAGCCCGGATTTCCGCGCCTCGCCGCATGCCATGCTTGCCGTAGCGTCAAGCCGAAGGGCGTTGACCCGGCTCGATCCAGTCCTAAGCTGCAACCAAACCAAGGAGGAGGAGAGGCCATGCGATTCTCGGGCAAGAGTGTTGTCGTCACCGGTGCGGCATCGGGAATCGGGCGCGCCGCGGCGCTGCTGTTCGACCGGGAAGGTGCCACTGTGTTCGCCGCCGATCTCGATCTGGTCGGCGCCGAAGCGGTCGCGCGCGAAGGGGGCAACATCATCCCCGTCGCTTGCGATGTGTGCGACGTTGCCCAGATCAAAGCCTTGATGGACCATGCCGCCGGAACCTGCGGCGGAATCGACGTGGTGTTCAACAATGCCGGCGCGGGCGGCGCGCGCGAATCGATTGCCGAAATCGAGGCCGATGGCTGGGACCGGACCATGGACCTGCTGCTGCGCTCGGTGGCGATGGGGATCCGCTATGCGGTGCCGCATATGAAAGGCCGTCCGGGGGCCAGTATCGTCAACACCAGCAGCGTCGCCGCGGTTGGACCAGGTTATTCGCCCACCGCCTATGCCGTGGCCAAGGCCGGGGTGCTGCATCTGACCAAATGCGCCGCCACCGATCTGGCGCAGTTCGGTATCCGCGTGAATGCGGTCCAGCCCGGCTTCATCAACACCAATATCTTTACCGCCACGCTCGAACTGCCCGAAGCGATGGTCGATACCGCCAAGGCGATGATCAAACAGATGTCTTCCAACGCGCAGCCAGTGGCGCGCAGCGGCATGCCGGACGATATCGCCAACGCCGTCGCGTTCCTCGCCAGCGACGCCGCCGGCTTCATGACCGGCGCCTCGCTGATCGTGGATGGCGGGATCACCGTTGGCTCGCGCCATTCGTGGGATCCCGAAGCGCCAGGGCTGTTCGATGCCCTGCAAGCCATGGCTGAGGCAGCGCAGGCGCCCGCCTGATGACCAGCACTCCATCCGGCCCGCTGCCGCTCCGCCTCAAGCTGTTTCATGGGCTGGGTTCGGTTGCCTATGGGGTCAAGGATAACGGGTTTTCCACGTTCCTGTTGATCTTCTACAGTCAGGTGATCGGGCTGGATGCCAAGCTGGTTTCGCTGGCGCTAATGTTCGCGCTGTTGGTCGATGCCTTTGTCGATCCGTTGATCGGGCACCTGTCGGACCGGACTTATACCCGCTGGGGGCGCCGCCATCCCTGGCTTTATCTGGCGCCGATTCCGCTGGGCCTGTCGTGGCTGCTGCTGTGGTCGCCGCCCAGTGATCACACCCATATCTTTGCCTATCTGGTCGCCACGGCGATCCTGGTGCGGACCCTGGTTTCGTGCTGCGAGGTGCCATCGCAATCGCTGGTGGCCGAACTGACACCCGATTACGAAGAACGAACCGCACTGACCCGTTTCCGTTACCTGTTTGCCTGGGGCGGCGGATTGTTGTTGTTCTTCCTGGCCAACACCGTGTTCCTGCGCGCTGACGCAACGCATAAATACGGGCAGCTGAACCCGGACGGTTACTGGAAGTACGGGCTGACCGGGGCGATTATCATGGTGGCTGCCGTGCTGATTTCCGCATGGGGGCAGCACAGCCGAGTCGCCAGATTGCCCGCTGTGAAGCCCGAACGGACCTCATTCGCCGGGGCCCTGGGCGAAATCTTCGAATCGCTGCGACACCCCGCTGCCCTGATCGTGCTGGGCGGCAGCGCCATCATGATCGCCAGCGCGCAGATGACCTTCACGATTTCCAACTTCCTCTACCTCTACGTCTGGGAATTCTCGGAAAGCGCATTTGCCTGGCTGCCGTGGCTGCTGATGGCCGGGGTGTTCGTCTCGTTCGGCCTGGTCCAGCCGCTGCATCGCCGGATCGGCAAGCGCGCGACCGCGATTGTCTGCGGGTTGATCAGCGTGGTGTTCTGGATCGTGCCATTCGCACTGCGCGCGGCCGGCTGGTGGCCGACCGTGGGATCGACCCTGTCCACCGCCCTGCTGTTCGGTTTTGTGCTGGTATCCAACGTCAACGCCGTGATGGTCAGCATTTCCGCCCAATCAATGCTGGCGGACGTGGTGGAGGCTTCGCAGGAGCAGACGGGTCGCCGCACCGAAGGCGTTTTCGCGGCGGGATGGATGTTCGTCCAGAAATGCGCGACGGCGCTGGGTATCGGTGCCACCGGGCTGCTCATCAGCTTCTCAGGATTGCCGCGCCGGGCCACGCCGGGGGCGGTGGATCCCGGCGTGATCGATACCCTCGCGCTGTCTTACTGTTTGATCGTGATCATTGCCGCCGGGGTTTCCACGCTGATCTTCTCGCGCTTCCCGATTACTCGGGCCGATCATGAGGCACGGCTGGCTGCGCTGGCGAAGGTGAACCCCGATGCCGAAGGAATGCACCCTTGATGGGCACTCCTTAACCGGCCGATTAATTCCTTCTTGGCGCGGCCATGCTGTCGTGGCAGGGAGCTTGCGAGACTGAACAGTATCAGGAAAGGAACGTCCCATGGATTTCGATCCCACCGAACGGCAAGTCTACTGGCGCGACCGGGTGCGCGATTTCATCGAGAACCACGTCCGTCCCCGCCAGGGCGACTACAAGAAGCAGGACGCCGAGGGTGCGCGCTGGAAGGTGCTGCCCGTGGTTGAGGAAGAAAAGGCACGGGCCAAGGCGCAGGGCATCTGGAACCTGTTCATGCCGCCGCAGTCTGGCCGGACCCACGTCGACGATACCTTTGAATTTGACGGTCCGGGCCTGACCAACCTCGAATATGCGCTGTGCGCCGAGGAAATGGGCCGGGTCGGCTTCGCTTCGGAAGTGTTCAACTGCTCCGCGCCCGATACCGGCAACATGGAAGTGCTGCACCGCTATGGCACCCGCGAACAGAAGGAGGCCTGGCTCAAGCCGCTGATGAACGGTGAAATCCGTTCGGCGTTCCTGATGACCGAACCGCAGGTTGCAAGCTCAGACGCGACCAACATCGAATGCTCGATCCGGCGCGAGGGCGATGAATATGTCCTCAACGGCACCAAGTGGTGGTCGTCGGGTGCAGGCGATCCGCGCTGCAAGATCGCGATCGTTATGGGCAAAACCGATTTCGAAGCCAAGAAGCACGCCCAGCAATCGATGGTGCTGATGGAACTTGACGCCCCGGGCGTGGAGATTGTCCGCCATCTGCCGGTATTTGGCTATGACGATGCCCCGCACGGGCACATGGAAATCAAGCTCAACAATGTACGTATCCCCGCCAGCAACATGCTGCTGGGCGAAGGCCGCGGGTTCGAGATCGCACAGGGTCGGCTGGGGCCGGGCCGCATTCACCACTGCATGCGCACGATCGGCGTGGCCGAAGAAGCGCTGGCGCGGATGGTCAAGCGGCTTAACAGCCGTGTCGCCTTCGGCAAGGCGATCAGCACCCATTCGATCTGGGAACAGCGCATCGCCGAAGCCAGGATCGAGATCGAATGCTCCCGCCTGCTCTGCCTCAAGGCAGCAGACATGATGGACAAGGTGGGGAACAAGGCCGCCCAGGCCGAGATCGCGATGATCAAGGTCAAGGCCCCCAATATGGCGCTCAAGATCATCGACGATGCGATCCAGGCCCACGGCGGCGGCGGCGTTTCGGAGGACTTTGGCCTGGCCAAGATGTACGCCGGTCAGCGCACGCTGCGCATCGCCGACGGTCCGGACGAGGTCCACAACCGTTCGATCGCGCGGATCGAGATGGGTAAATACGCCCCGCAAGAGCCAACCGGGCCAAGCTCGGGCGATCTTGGGGTGGCACGATAAGAGGCATGCGCCGACCGCAAGGAAGGCGCCCTGCCATTCCCCCTCCCGCTTGCGGGAGGGGAGCTAATTGGAGAAACGCATGAAAGCCGCAGTCCTCGTCGCCCCGAACCAGCCGCTTGCGATCGAGCAGCTTCAGGTCAGCAAGCCCGGCCCGCACGAAGTGCTGATCCGGACCGCCGCCTGCGGCCTGTGCCATTCGGACCTGCACTTCATCGAAGGCACCTATCCACATCCGCTGCCTGCCGTGCCCGGCCACGAGGCTGCCGGGATCGTCGAAGCCGTCGGCAGCGAGGTCCGCACCGTCAAGGTCGGCGATGCAGTGGTGACCTGCCTCTCGGCCTTCTGCGGCCACTGCGAATTCTGCGTGACCGGCCGCATGGCGCTGTGCCTGGGTGGGGATACACGGCGCCCCGCTGGCTCCGAATCGCGCCTTTCGCGGCCCGATGGCAGCCCGGTCGGGCAGATGCTCAACCTTTCGGCCTTCGCCGAGATGATGCTGATCCACGAGCACGCCTGCACCGCGATCGATCCGGAAATGCCGCTGGACCGCGCCTCGGTAATCGGCTGCGCGGTGACCACCGGGGCCGGCACGATCTTCAACGCCTGCAAGGTGACGCCGGGCGAAACGGTGGCCGTGGTCGGTTGCGGCGGGGTTGGCCTCGCCGCGATTAACGCCGCCAAGATCGCAGGCGCAGGCAAGATCATCGCCGCTGACCCGATGCCCGAAAAGCGCGAACTGGCGATGAAGCTGGGCGCGACACATACTGTCGATGCTCTCGCGGAGGATGCCGCCGGACAGATCCTGGAAATGACCAAGGGCGGAGTCGATCACGCGGTCGAGGCGGTTGGCCGTCCGGCTTCGGGCGAACTGGCGGTCAAGTCACTGCGCCGTGGGGGCACCGCGACAATCCTGGGGATGATGCCGCTCAGCCATTCGGTCGGCCTCAGCGCGATGGACCTGCTGTCGGGCAAGAAGCTGCAAGGCGCGATCATGGGGATGAACCACTTCCCGGTCGATATGCCGCGGCTGGTCGATTTCTACATGCGCGGACTGCTCGACCTTGACACGATCATCGCCGAGCGGATTCCGCTGGAGAAGATCAACGAGGGTTTCGAAACGATGAAGTCGGGCGCCTCGGCCCGTTCGGTGATCGTGTTCGACAGCTAACGGGAACCAATCCCTCGCATTGCGAGCGCGGCGAAGCAAACCAGGACGATTGCGCAGAAGCTCTGGATTGCTTTGTCGCTTTGCCCCTCGCAATGCAGCCTATGACTGGGAGAATGCAGGTGGTCGATCACATCAACGCGGACGAAGCCTTTGTCGGCACGGTCGAGCCCGAGGGCGCGGACAGGCTGGACGAGGCGAGATTGGCCGAATGGATGGCAGCCAATGTCGCTGGGTTCGAAGGCCCGCTCCACCTGACGAAGTTCAAGGGCGGGCAATCCAACCCGACCTACAAGATCGAAGCGAAAAGCGGCAACTATGTGCTGCGGCGCAAGCCGTTCGGCCCGCTGCTTCCCAGTGCCCATGCGGTTGACCGCGAGTACAAGGTCCAGAACGCCCTCAACAAGGCGGGCTTCCCGGCCGCGCGGCAATTCGGGCTGTGCACCGACGAACAGGTTGTTGGATCGTGGTTCTATGTGATGGATATGGTCGACGGGCGCACGATCTGGGACGGATCGATGCCCAACGATGCACCGGAATACCGCCACGCCACGTACATGGCCATGATCGATACGCTGGCCGATCTGCACGCAGTCGATGTTGAAACGGCGGGAC
>JAFLDC010000012.1 GCA_017302775.1 Sphingomonadales bacterium | reverse complement strand
GGAGCGGGGTGATGAAATTCAGCACCACGTGCTTTTGGCCTTCAGCATCGGCCAGCATCGGCGCCACCGCCTTGGTATCGATTGGCGGGCGGTAAACGCATAGCGCCTCGCCAAAGGCCAACATCCATTTGTGATCCTGATAGAGCTGTTGCCTGCCCGTCAGGGTCCGCCAAGGGATCAGCTCATGTACATTGGTGTATCCGGCGTTGTAGCAAACATGCTCACTTTCCAGCCCGGACCAGATCGGCGAAGAAATGATCTTCCTTGGTTGAGACTGGATATCGCGGAACCGGATCTTCTCGTCTTCCTTGGGCAGCGCCAGATGCGCATGCTCACGCCCGGTGAAAGTCGAGAGCGATTCCCAGGCCTTGACCGCCACCTCACCATTGGTTTCGGGTGCCAGCATCAGCAGCACTTCGGCAGCGTCGATTGCAGTCTCGATCTTTGCCATGCCCTTGGTTGGGCCGTCTTCGGTGACGGTGCCGTTGAGCTTGCGCAGCAACTCCACCTCGTGGCCGGTCTCCCAGGACATCCCCTTGCCGCCGTTGCCCAGCTTGTCCATCAGCGGGCCAAGCGCAGTGAAGCGCTTGTAGAGGTTTGGATAATCGCGTTCGACCAAGGCGACATTGGCCATGGTCTTGCCCGGAATTGGCACCAGATTCTCGGCACCCCAATCGCTCACTTCGAACGGCTGGGCGATTTCATTGGCAGTATCGTGCTGGATCGGCACCAGCACCAGATCCTGTTCGACGCCCAACACTTCGGGTGCGATCTCGGAAAAGGTCTTGGCGAGCCCCTTGTAGATGTCCCAGTCGCTGCGCGATTCCCAGACCGGATCGACCGCTGCTGACAGTGGGTGGATAAAGGGATGCATGTCAGACGTGTTGAGATCGTCTTTTTCGTACCAGCTGGCAGTCGGCAAAACGATGTCGGAATAGACGCAAGTGGTCGACATGCGGAAGTCGAGCGTGACCAGCAGGTCTAGCTTCCCCTTGGGAGCCTCGTCGTGCCACTTCACATCCTTGGGCTTCTGGTGGCCCATTTCGCCCAGATCCTTGCCCTGAACGCCGTGGGCAGTCCCGAGCAGATGCTTCAGGAAATACTCGTGACCCTTGCCCGAAGATCCGAGCAGATTTGAGCGCCAGACGAACATGTTACGCGGCCAATTGGCCGGATCGTCTGGATCGAAACATGACATTTCAAGTTCGCCCGACTTGAGCGCGTTTGCGACATAGTCCTTGGGCTCTTGTCCGCTGGCCTTGATCGCCTTGCCCACTTCCAGCGGATTGGTCTTGAGCTGCGGCGCAGATGGCAGCCAGCCCATCCTTTCGGCCCGGACGTTATAGTCGATCAGACTGGCGTCCCAATCTCCATCCGGTGCGGTTGGCGAGAGAATCTCGCTGACGCCCAGCGTTTCGTAACGCCATTGATCGGTGTGGGCGTAAAAGAAGCTGGTGGAGTTCATCTGCCGCGGCGGGCGGCTCCAGTCGAGCCCGAAGGCCAGCGGTAGCCAGCCGGTCTGCGGGCGAAGCTTTTCTTGGCCCACATAGTGCGACCAGCCGCCACCCGACTGGCCGACGCAGCCGCACATCACCAGCAGGTTGATGATCCCGCGGTAATTCATGTCCATGTGGTACCAGTGGTTCAGACCGGCCCCGAGGATGACCATCGACTTGCCGTTTGTCGCTTCGGCATTGGCGGCAAATTCGCGCGCTACGGTGATGATGTGATCGGCCGGAATGCCGGTGATCGTCTCGGCCCAGGCTGGGGTGTAAGGACTGGCATCGCCATAATCGCGCGCGACATGCTCACCGCCCAGGCCACGATCGAGGCCGTAGTTCGCGCACAGCAGATCGAACACCGTGGCGACGTAGGTGCGGCCTTCAGCCAGTTCCAGCTCGCGCACCGGCACGCGCTTCAGCAGCACGTCCGGGTGATCGGTTCCCTGGAAGAAATCGTGCTCGCGGTTGCCGAAATAGGGGAAGGCCACATCCAGGACTTCATCGTGATCCTTGTCGAGGATCGCGGTCATCCGCAGCTTGACATCGCTGCCCTTGCCATCCTTTTCTTCAAGGTTCCACTTGCCTTTGTCGCCCCAGCGGTGCCCGGCGGACCCGGTCGGCGCGACAGCTTCATCGCTGGTTTCGTCAATGGCAACAGACTTCCACTCAGGATTGTTGCCCTCACCTAGATTGCCCGCGAAATCGGAGGCACGCAGCAATCTGTCAGGCACGAACCGGCCGTCTTTTTCTACCAATCGTACCAACATCGGCATGTCGGAATAGCGGCGGCAGTAGTCTTCGAAGTAGGGCACCTGCCGATCGAGATGGAACTCGCGCAGGATAACATGGCCCATCGCCAGCGCCAGCGCAGCGTCGGTTCCGGCCTTTGGATTCAGCCAAATGTCGGCAAATTTTGTCGCTTCGGCATAGTCGGGGCTGACCACCGCAACCTTGGCCCCGCGATAGCGCGCCTCGGTCATGAAATGGGCGTCTGGCGTGCGAGTTTGCGGGACGTTGCTGCCCCACAGCATCAGAAAGCCGGAATTGTACCAGTCGGCGCTTTCGGGAACGTCGGTTTGCTCACCCCAAGTCATCGGGCTAGCCGGCGGCAGGTCGCAGTACCAGTCGTAGAAGCTCATGCAGGTTCCGCCGAGCAACGAGAGATAGCGCGATCCCGCCGCATAGCTGACCATCGACATCGCCGGGATTGGAGAGAACCCGATCACTCGGTCTGGGCCCCACTGTTTTGCAGTATAGGCGTTGGCCGCCGCGATGATCTCGTTGACCTCGTCCCAGGTCGAACGGACGAAACCGCCGTGGCCGCGGATGGCGGTATAGCTCTTTCGGGCGACCGGATCGTTCTGGATCGAGGCCCAGGCGGCGACTGGGGGCAACGCAGCGCGCGCAGCGCGCCACAGCTTGACCAACCGTTTGCGGATCAGCGGATACTTCAGCCGCTGGGCCGAATAGATGTACCAGCTATAGCTGGCACCACGCGGACAGCCGCGTGGTTCATGGTTGGGCAACTCGGGCCGAGTGCGGGGATAGTCGGTCTGCTGGGTTTCCCAGGTGATGATCCCGCCCTTGACGTAGATTTTCCAACTGCACGATCCAGTGCAGTTCACCCCGTGGGTCGAGCGCACGATCTTGTCGTGTTGCCAGCGCTTGCGATAGCTGTCTTCCCAATCGCGGGCTTCGGCGGTGGTGACCCCGTGGCCATCGGAGAATTGCTCCTTCTTCTGGCGGAAGAAGGTCAGACGGTCGAGCAGATGGCTCATGCGGTGGCTCCTTGGATAATTGGGGTGTTTGGCGCGCGGCCGCGCTCAACATCGTGCAGCAGTCCGCCTTTGCGGGTGTAGATGAACCAGGTCAGCGCAGCGCAGCTCGCGTAGAAAACCGCGAAGGCATAAAGCGCAGCCATTGGCGTCCCGGTGGCGCTGATCGACATCCCGAATGCTCGCGGGATGAAGAAGGCACCGTAAGCCGCAATTGCCGAAGTAAAGCCGACGATCGCCGCCGATTCCTTTTCAGCCTGACGGGTCCGCTGCGCCGCATCGAGCTCTGGCATCAGCCGCGGCACTTCCTGACGCATGATATTGGGGATCATCTGGAAAGTAGAGGCATTGCCCACCCCTGTGACGAAGAACATGAAGATGAAGGCGCCAAGGAAGCCGCTGAAATCCTTGGCTTCCAGGAAGTGGATCACGCCCAGCGCTCCGGCGATCATGCCGATGAACACCCAGAAGGTAACTCGCGCGCCGCCCCAGCGGTCTGCCACCCAGCCCGTCGCAGCGCGGCTGATCGCGCCAACCAGCGGCCCGAGAAAAACGTACTTGAGCACGTTGACGTCCGGGAACTGGCTCTTGGCGAGCAGCGGCAGCCCGGCGGAAAAGCCAATGAACGAACCGAACGTGCCGGTGTAGAGCCAGCACATCAGCCAATTGTGCTTGCGTTGGAAAATCACCGCCTGTTCAGCAAAGCTGGCCTTGGCATCGGCAATATCGTTCATCCCGAACCAGGCCAGCACAGTGCTGGCGATGATGAACGGCACCCAGATGAAGCCCGCGTTTTGCAGCCACAGCTGGCCGCCATCCTTGGTCGGCAAGGGATCACCGCCCAGCGCACCAAACACACCGGCGGTGATAACCAGCGGAACAGCGAACTGCATCACTGAAACGCCCAGATTGCCGAGGCCAGCATTGAGCGCCAGGGCATTGCCCTTTTGCGCCTTGGGGAAGAAGAATCCGATGTTCGACATCGACGAGGCAAAGTTGCCGCCGCCAAAGCCACACAGCAGCGCCAACACCAGGAAGATGAAATACGGCGTATCCGGGTTCTGCACCGCATAGCCGATCCCAAAGGCCGGGATAAGCAGCGTGGCCGTGCTGAGCGTGGTCCATAGTCGCCCGCCAAAAATCGGCACCATGAAGCTATAGAAGATCCGGAATGTTGCGCCCGATAGGCCAGGCAGCGCGGCCAACCAGAACAACTGGTCGGTGGTGTAGTCAAAGCCAATGAGGGGAAGCTTTGCTACAACCACCGACCAGACCATCCACACTGCAAAAGCAAGCAGCAGTGCGGGGATGGAGATATAGAGGTTACGGTTGGCAATGCGCTGGCCGGTCTCCTCCCAAAAGGCAGAATCCTCGGGCCGCCAGTCCGCAATGACCTTGCCTTTGACCTCGTGCGCGGCGTGGGTTTCGGCATCATGCAGATCGGCCATTTCCGGGAACTGTGGCAGCGAACGGGTATCAATCCCGGCAGCCTTCTGTTCCATGTGGCGGATCGCGAGATGCATCCAGGCCAATGCCACCGCAACCAGCGCGAACAGCACCATGAAGCAGCTTGTCCAGATACCGGTCAGGTCACTGACGGCACCGAAGACGATCGGTAGGACAAACCCTCCGAGTCCGCCAACCAAGCCAACCAGCCCGCCAACAGAACCAACATGATCAGGGTAATAGACTGGAATGTGCTTGTAGACCGCCGCCTTGCCCAGCGACATGAAGAAGCCGAGCACAAAAACCGTGATCACGAACGGGATCAGGCTCATCGAGGTTGAGAACGCAATGTCGCCCTTGATCCCGTGGATCGTATAATCGGTTGCCGGATAGGACAGCATGAACAGGCAGATCATCGAAACGCCAAAGGTCGCGTACATGATCTTCCGCGCGCCATAGCGGTCAGAGAGGATGCCCCCGTAGGCGCGGAACAGCGAAGCCGAGAGCGAGAAGGTGGCCGCGAGCATCCCGGCGACCTTGATATCCACACCGTAGACCCCGATCAGGTACTTGGGCAGCCACAGCGCCAGCGCGACGAAAGCGCCGAAGACGAAGAAGTAATAGAGCGAGAAGCGCCAGACCTGCTCGTTCTTGAGAGGCTCCAACTGCTCTTTCAGACCCTTGGGCTTTTCACCGCTGATCTTGCGTGCGGCCAGTTCCGGATCATCCTTGGCGAACAGGAAGAACAGCACGGCGGTGATCGCCAGGGCCACGGCCCAGATCTGCGCCACGGCCTGCCAGCCCAGCGCCACCATGACGAACGGCGCGATAAACTTGGTTACCGCCGCCCCGACATTGCCCATACCAAAGAAGCCGAGGGCCGAGCCCTGCTTGTCCTGCGGGTACCACTTGGAGACATAGGCCACGCCCACCGCAAAGCCGCCGCCCGCCATGCCCAGCCCCAGTGCGGCCAGCAGCATCAGGGCGTAGGTATCGGCATGGCTAAGCAGCAGGGTAGATGCCGCCGAAGCCAGCATGGTCAGCGGAAAGACGATCCGCCCGCCATACTGGTCGGTCCAGACCCCCAGGAATAAGCGGACCAGCGATCCGGTGAGGATCGGGGTGCCAACCAGCAGGCCGAACTGGGTGTCGTTGAGCCCCAGCTCCGCCTTGATCTCGATCCCGATGATCGCGAAGATCGTCCAGACCGCAAAGCAGACGGTGAAGGCAAATGTGCTGAGGCCAAGGGCCTTGTTCTGTTGTCCGGCGCTGACTGTTTGCGACAGTGGCATGGCGGCGTGTTCCCTGTTGTGGGTTGAATGCCAGCGAACCTGCCGAACCCTGCGGGGAAAAGCTTGATCAGGATCAAGAAAGACCGATGCGGCCGGACAATCGTCAAACCGCCTGATCTGTAACGCCGGATCGCCCAATCCAGATCAAGCCTGCGATTGATGCACATCAAGCGGGGTGCTAGGACGCGTTCACCCCAACAAGGATGCCTGCTGCGTGCGCCCCGGCGAAAGACCCGAAATCGCGAGTTTGCCCCTTTTCAGCGAAATGCAGGAGGCCCAACGCGAGCGGATCTTCTCCGGATCGTTCCTGCAGGTCTTCCCGCCGCAGCTGACGCTGTTCGAACTGGGCCAGCATCCCGATTTTCTGCACGTTCTGGTCGATGGGCTGGTCGAACTCTATGCCCACAGCGCGGGGCGCGACACGACCATGCGGATCGTCGAGCCGGTCACCAGTTTCATCCTTGCCGCTGTCGTCACCGACCAGCCCTATCTTATGTCGGCGCGCACATTGGCGCCGTCCCGGATCCTGCTGGTCCCGGCGGCGCTGATCCGTGAACTGGTGAAGGACGATCCGGCGCTGATGCAGGCGACCATGCGCGAACTGGCGCACGCCTATCGCGACATGGTCCGCGCGCTGACCGACATGAAGCTGCGCCAGTCTGCCGAGCGGCTGGGCAACCTGATCCTGCAACATGAGCGCAGGCAGGGCCGGACCGGCAAGCTTCAACTGAAGGCTGAAAAGCGTCTGCTCGCCTCGCTGCTGGGGATGACCCCGGAAAACCTGTCGCGCGCCTTCGGCGTGCTGAGCGGGCACGGCATTACGGTCAGCGCTGCGCAGATCACGATAACCGATCGCGCCGCGCTCAAAGCCTTCTCCCGCCCGGACCCGGTGCCCGACGACCAGTGCTGATCAGAGCGTCGTCTCGATCTGGAACCACAGCTTGGTGGTATCGGTGGCAAAGCCATCGGCCTCGTAACGGGCCAGCTTCGCGGTCAGGGTGAAGCGCTTGCCCAGTGGATAGCTGGCCAGCGCGTTCCATTCCCGGCCATAGTCGATCCCGCCAGTGGTCGATCCGTAGTCGTGCCACACCGCACGGAGCGTCAGGCCGGCCAATGGCCCTTTCCCCGGCACCTTGTAGGCTGCATCGAGGTAGAAATCGCGCAAGCCGCTTGCCGGGGTGGACAAGAACTTGTCAGCCCAGCCCTGGAAGGCGTGCAGCGTCGCCAGCGGGGTTAGCAGGCCAACCGTGCCATTGCCCTCCAGCCGCTCGTAACCGGCCTTGAGCGATGCCGGGCCGATTTTCACCCCCGGCTCAACCAGCCAGTAATCGAGCGAGAAACGGCGCGGGTTGGCCCCGTGATCGTGCTGGCGAGCATATTCGACCGCGTAGAGGAACGTCCCCTTTCCTCCGACCGGCAGCTCGCCAGCCATCCGCACACCCACAGTGCGGCTGCTGCTGGATGGTTGGGAAGGTGCCTCCAGCCAGTAGCCATAGGCCGAGAGCGTGCCGACGTCCTTGATGGCATAGGCCGCACGGACCCCGTGAATGTCCGTGTCGCGCCAGATGCCCTGCGGCGAATCCGGGCCGAACACCCGGTTGACCCGCCAGGCATACAGGTAATCCAGACTGGCGCCCCTGGCCGGCTTGGCGGTGACCCGGACGGCATCGAACGTCTGATCGTTCTGCCGCCAGCCGACCGAACCGATCCAGCGCTGGTTGTCGAAATTGACTGCCTGTCGCCCGCCGACCAGTTCCAGTTCGGCCTTTGGCCGCCAGCGCAGGTAGGCCTGGTTGAGCAATATGTCGGAAGGGTCGGCCACAACGGGATATGCGGTCTTGCCGTTGACCGTATCGTTATAGCTGGTCTCGCCCAGCACCGCGATCGCCTCGCCTTCGACCACGGCACTCAAACCATGCCATTCGGAGGTCTTGACCCCGGCCCTGACCCGCAACGTCGAGGCTGCGGCCTGTTCGGCCAGACCGTCCTGATCGACCAGTTCCAGCCGGTAGCGGATATCGGCATAGGGCGATACCGCCTGCGTCTCGGCGAGAGCGGCAGTGCTGGCCAGCAATGCGGCGAGCGTCAGGGCCGTGCGGCAAGCTGCTTGATTCATGTTGGCCATTTCTGCTTGTCAGCGGCACTTGTAATTGACTTTCATCAACGAATGGTTGGCTGTTCCCGCGCAAGGCAGGCCCATGGACTTTGCTCTCTACACTCTGTCCCGCTGCCTCCATGTCGCCGCGATTGTCGGCTGGATCGGCGGGGTCTGGTTCGTCACGCTGGTCGTCATGCCGGCCATTTCCCGTAGCGAGGCACCGGCGGCCCGGCTTGCCGCCTTCCACCGCATCGAACAGGGCTTTGCCCCGCAGGCAAAGTTCTGGGTGTTGCTGGCGGGGGCGAGCGGCTTCTGGATGACTTATCAGGCGGACCTGTGGATCCGCTTTGCCGATCCTGCCTTCTGGTGGATGCATGCGATGCTGGCGCTGTGGACCGTCTTTGCTGTCATGCTGTTCTTGCTCGAACCGCTGTTTCTGCACCGCCGCATGGCCCAATCCGCCACGCCAGAGGCCGACTTCGCCCGGATGGTGACAGTGCACCGGCTGCTGTCCGCCCTCGCCCTGGTCACTGTGCTGGGGGCAATGGGCGGGGCCCATGGGCTGATCTGATGACCAGCCCCGCCCCGATCCTGTTTGCTGCGCCGCACCGGCTGGTATTCCTTGCCGGCAGTCTGAGTCTGGCCGCCATGGCGCTGTGGTGGCCGATGCAGCTGGCCGCGCTCCACTTTGGCTGGCCGAAGCCGCCAGCCGGAAGCCTGCCCGCCGCCCTGCTGCACGCCCCTGCGCTGCTGCTGCAGACCTATCCGGCCTTCATCTTCGGATTTCTGCTGACTGTGTTTCCGCGCTGGATGAGCCAGCCTGACTTGATCGCGCGCCAGTTCGGGCCGGTTTCTGGCGGACTCGCGATCGGCATGACGGCCAGTGCCATCGGCCTGTGGACCGGGGCAGACACGCCGGTCCGGATCGGCTTTCTGATCTGCGCCGCATCCTGGGCGCTCGGTTTAGTGGTGCTGGCCGCAGTGGTCCGGGCAAACAGGCGATCGGGTAAGCCGCCCTGCTGGCACGCCGTGTCGGCACTCGCCGCGCTGACGATCGGCCTTGGCGCCCTGTTGCTGGTCTGCGCATTCCTGATCGCTGGCGATCCCCGCCTGCTGCGCTGGGGCAATGTGCTGGGCCTGAACGGTTTCATCCTGCCAGTTTTCCTAACCGTTGCACATCGCATGGTGCCCTTTTTCGCTGGCAACGTTGTAAAGGGATATCAGAGCTGGCGGCCTGACTGGCTGCTGGGGGCAGTATGGGCGCTCCTGGCCGCGCGGATCGCGGGGGAACTTGCGCTGGTCCCGGCCCTGTCCGCGCTGGCCTGCGCCGGGCTGGCCGCCTGCACCGGCCTGATGGCATGGAAATGGTGGCCGCGCGGCCCGGCGCCTGGGCTTATGCTGGTGCTGATCTGGGGCTTTGCCTGGGCCCCGCTTGGCTTTGCGCTCGCCGCAATGGCCTCCTTTGGCCTGCCGCTGGGCCTCGCCCCGACCCACGCGTTGGCCCTGGGCTTTGCAGCAAGCCTGCTGGTGGCCATGGTGACCCGCGTCACGCACGGCCACTCTGGACGCCCGCTGGCCATGGTCCCGCTGGCTTGGCTGGCTTTTGCCGGAGTCCAGCTGGCCGCAGTCGCGCGGATCATGTCCGCAATTCAGGCTGAGCCCGGCTGGCTGCTGGTGATCGCCGCGCTCGTCTTTGCAATCGGCCTGCTGCCCTGGTTGATCCGCAACGCCCTGATCTACCTGCGCCCGCGCCTTGATGGCCGCAACGGCTAAGGATGCCAAACATGGACGATCGGCAACAGATTACCCCGCTCGAAGCGCTCGAACTGCTCAAGGAAGGCAACCGCCGGTTTCTATCCGACGCACCCTACAATCCACCCATGGACCGGCTGCACCGGCTCCACCTGGCGGCGGCCCAAAGGCCCTTCGCGGCCTATCTCAGCTGCTCGGATTCCCGCGTTCCGCCCGAACTGCTGTTCGAACGCGGGCTGGGCGAATTGTTCATTGTCCGCAATGCCGGCAACACACTTTGCGCCACTGCGCTGGGCAGCCTTGAATTTGCGGTCACCCAGTTGCAGGTGCCGATGATCGTGGTGATGGGCCACGAAGCCTGCGGTGCGATCCGCGCGGCCGTGTCGGTGGCCCGTGGTGAAACCGCCTACAGCAGTAATGTCTCGAAGGTGCTGCAGTCGTTGCTCCCGGCCGTGCTTGAAGCCGATCCCTGGGCGGAAGACCTGTGCAACGCCGCCGCCCTTTGTAATGTCCGCAAGGTCGTGAAGGAGCTGCAGAAGGAGGCATCTCCCGCACTGCTCGATCCACAAGCGGCAGGCCGTTTACTGGTAGTCGGTGCCTACTACCACCTCGATTCCGGACGAGTAGAATTTCTGGACCAGTGAAGACCGCACCAGGCGGTGACTGTCATCCTCATGCGCCGTCTGGCTGCAGCCCCATCGGAAGTGTCTTTCGTTCCCGCGCTGACAATTCAGGGGAAGCATTGAAACCGATTCCGCAGTTGGCTTGCAAGCACACCGTACGCCGCCAGGCGGCAGCAATGGAATATAAACCATTGGTATAACCTGAATTTGTTCCTTCTATGAAGGAGCAAGATCGATGTCAACGAATGGCCATGTGGTAACGCCAAAAGCGGTAGAAATTGAAGGATCGAATCGGCGTCGTCAGAACGGAATTACCAGCGAGAAAGTGAGGCTCGACGGCAACATCGCCCGGCGCAAGGTCAAAGCCAAGGAGTTCTTCTGGTGGGATACCGAACTGCCCGGCTTTGGCCTCAGGGCCTTCGCTGCAGGTTCGAAGAGCTGGTTCGTTCAGTTCCGCCAGCGCGGCAAGCAGAAGCGGGTCACACTCGGCCGCCCACCTGAATTAGGCGCGGAGGAGGCGCGCGTCTTGGCGCGCGCGCAGTTGGCCAAGGCTGCGCTTGACGGGCTGCCAGCAGCTCCAAAGTCTAGGCGTGCGCGCGGCAATGCTACCTTGTTTCGCGACTATGCGCCGCGCTTCTGGGCCGACTATGCCCGGCACTGGAAGCCCTCGACCCGCAAGGGCAATCGCGCCCGCATCTTCAAGGACCTGACCGAGATATTCGGGCACCAGCGCGTCGATGCGATCCGCAAAGCCGACATCCTGCGTTGGCGCGATAGCTGGGCCAATCGATCCGGGGCATTCAACCGCACGATCCCGATCCTGTCGGTGATGATGGGCTACGCAGAACAATTGGGTATCCGCCCGCGCGGCTCGAACCCTTGCAAGGGAACCCCGCGCTTCAAGCGCAAGCTGGTCGACCGGTTTCTCAGCGCCCGCGAGTTCAATCGCCTTGCGGCAAGTCTGCGTGCATTCGAGGAAAGCTACCCGATCGCGGTCCAGGCTATCCGGTTGCTGATCTACACTGGCGCGCGGCACGGTGAAGTGGTGGGCCTGCGCTGGGAATGGGTGCAGCCGCCGCGCTTGATGTTACCGGACAGCAAAACTGGGGCGAAAATCGTCTACCTCAACCGGCAGGCTCAGGCGGTCCTTGCTGCCATGTCGACAAAGGCCGAGACCGGCCTCGTGTTCCCATCGGTGCGCAGTGACAAGCCAATTGCGCTCAGCGTTCCCTGGCTTGCGATCAGGCAGCATGCTGCTTTGCCCGATGTCCGGTTGCACGACCTGCGGCACAGCTTCGCCTCGATCGCCATCGCTGATGGGATTTCGCTGGTTGTGATCGGCAAGCTGCTGGGCCACGCACTCGCCGAAACCACCGAGCGCTATGCGCACCTGGCCGACGAGGCGATTGCCGATGCCGCCAAACGCGTTTCGGGTTCGCTCGCCAAGTGCCTGGGGATCGCGGCATGACCCGCGTCAGCCTTGCTCGCATTATCGCGGATGAGCTCGCGACCCTGCGCCGCTTCGATCCGGGCGCGCGGCCCGGCGGGAGGCCGCGCCGGGTGGTCTGGTCCGAGAAGCAGCCCGGCTTCGGTGTTCGCTACTACGCGTCTGGACGCAGCACTTACGTCGTTCAGTCGCTGATGAACGGCGTAACCCGGACCATCACACTGGGTAACGCCAATGTCCTGAGCAAGACCCAGGCTCTGACCGTCGCGCGGCGGATTCTGCTGCGTGCCCAGGTTGGCGAAGACCCGGCGACAAAGCGCAAGGAAGCCCGCAAAGTCCCGACCTACGACGACTTCCTGACGCTGTACTGGAAGCAGGCCGCCGCGAAATGGAAGCCAAGCACGTTGAAGACTCATAACTACTATCGCCGCCGGCACCTCGACCACGCTTTCTTCGGCATGTTCATCGACGAGATCGAACAGTCACACGTGCTGACCTGGTTCAACAAGGTCTCGGTCAATGCCGGTCCCGGCGCGGGCAATCGCTGCTTCGAGATCCTGCGCTCGATGTTCAACCATGCCGAGCGGTGGGGCCTGCGTCCCGAAGGCAGCAACCCTTGCGCCTACATTCGGCCCAACAAGCGCCGGAAGTGCGAACGGTTCCTCTCCAATCAAGAGATTGCGCGACTGGGCGAGGTGCTGAACCGCAAAATCCATAGTCATCCGCTGCATGCGACGATCATCTATTTGCTGCTGCTGACGGGATGCCGAAGCTCTGAAATCGCGGACCTCACCTGGAGCGAGGTGAAGGGCGGGCGCTTGCTCTTGCACGACAGCAAGACCGGTCCACGCACAGTCTGGCTCGGCGACGAGGCGCGGACGCTGCTTGCCTCGCTTGAACGACGCGGCGGATCCGATCCAGTGTTCTGGAGCAAGCTGACCCGGCGTCCTGTCGGCAGCATCGACGCGTTCTGGAAAGGCGTGAAGGCCGAGGCCAATCTGCCTGGAGTTCGGATTCACGACCTCAGACACAGTTTTGCCAGCCACGCCGCTGCTCGCTCCGAGACACTGCCGATGATCGGCAAACTACTCGGCCACGCACGGTTGCAGACCACCTCTCGCTACGCACACCTTGATGATGGCCCCGTGCTCGACGCAGCCGAGCGGATCGGCGAGCTCATAGCCGATGCAATGGGTGAGGATCATTCATTGAACTATAATACTATGTGTGATATCGGAGCGTTGATCCATGACCGGTAAGCTGCGAACCCGCATCTACAAGAACCGCTGGTTCGCGAAGTTCGCAAGCCGGGAAGGGATCAGCGACGCGACGCTTGTCGCGGCCATCGATCTGGCCAATCGTGGTCTGATCGACGCCGACCTCGGTGGTGGCCTGATCAAGCAGCGCGTCGCGCGCGAAGGCGGAGGCAAGTCTGGCAGCTACCGCACGCTGGTTTTCTTCCGCCATGAAGAGAGGGCCATATTCGCCTTTGGCTTTGCCAAGAGCGACAAGGCCAACCTCAGCGTGGCCGAGCTGAAGGTCTACAAGCAGGCCGCAAAGGTCGTGCTCGCGCTCTCGCAGGCACAGATCGATACGGAAGCGCGCGAAGGAAGAATGTTCGAGGTGAATGACGATGCCCAGGACCTATAAGAGCGAGGCGCTCGCATCCGTCCACGAGATGTTGGAGGGGCTCTACGAAGGCGGGGCGATCGACAAACGCACTTTGCGCGAGTTTGATGAGGCGTGTCTTGTTCCGGCGACACCGCTTCAACCCGAGGAAATCAAGGCGATCCGTGAGGCCGAACACGTCTCACAGCCAGTGTTCGCGCGGTATCTCAATGTGTCGAAGAACCTCGTTTCCGATTGGGAGCGGGGAAAGAAGCGGCCCGGCGGACCAGCGTTGCGGTTGCTATCGATTATCCAGCGAAAGGGATTGGAAGCGATCGCTTAATTAAGTTCGTCCTACAGTCCGGAACGGCGACTTTCGAAGGCGCCATTTGGGACAGCGGAGGTTACTGCTGGCGAACTAGCGCGTCAGCTTTGCGCCCTCAGTGCGGTCATTCCAACCTCAAAGGCCCGATCCTGAAAGCCGCCTTTCATTCAGACGGCAAGGGGAAGGCAGGGTTTGAGATGCAGCCGCCGCTGACGAGCGGAGCCCCCGCTTCGCACCCTGTCACCTGAAACGATCTGTAGCGAGTGATGTGGTGACCGATCTTTCTCGGCAGCCGTGTCAAGTTTCTGGTTCATCGGCCACTAGAACAAGGCGATCCGAGACATCGACACGCCATCAAAGTGGAACGGCGCACGGCCTGAAATCAGTTCGGACGACGGACATGCAATAAATGTTTGAGCGACGAAGCTATATAATCGCGCGGTCTTCACCTATGTGTCGCGAATGAAAATCCACGTGCGACCTTCGATCGATTTGCACCCAAATGTTTGTCGTTACCGCGAGGCACACGGTCATGGCTGACGCGGACGCTAGCGAGCCGCCGATGCGCGCGGGGGGGCGCGCGACCGAGGCCGGGATGGACTTCCAGGCCGAGGTCGGCACCTGGCTTGCTGCGCACCTGCTCGCGCGCATGCCTATCGGCGGCCGCTTCGGTCTCGCCAATGTGGCGCTGCCGGTCGCAATCCAGTTCGAAACCGGCGACGGTCTCGACGACATCCGATTGGATCAGGACGACGGCAGCCGTATCGACCTGCAGAGCAAGACCAGTGCAGGCCTCGCGAAAAGCTCGAAGAGCCCTCTTGGCAAGACCATCAGTCAACTCGCGCGGCTAATGGTCGATGCCCGTGATGCCGGGACCAGGATCGATCCAGCCAAGGCGCGTGCGGTACTGGCGGTGGCCACCGACGCACCGCGCACGCTCGACGCGCTTGAACGAGGATGCCGGGCATTCGATCTCGGCGGAGTCTGGACCACGACCAATGCGAGCCGGTCGTCGGCAGAGCGCGACGCGCTCGATCTGTTCGAGACACACGCCCGGGCCGCCTGGGCGTCGATATCCACAACGCCGCCCACTGACGACGAACTGGTGATGATGGCGCGGCTGTTTCGCGTCGTGCGCTTCTCGATGAACGAAGGCGAGGACAATTGGCGTGAGGCGTCGCGGCTGATCGGCGGGAGCCTTTACGGCTCCGAAGCCTCGGGCGACGCGCCGCTGCGTGATCTGAAGTCCATCATCCGCGGCATGATCGGCAACGGCGCGCCTGCGGATCGGGCCGGGTTGCTGCGCGAGCTTCGCCGGCTCGGCCATAATGACGTGGGTGCCGCTGACTATACGGCCGACCTTGACCGACTGTCGGCGGCGACAGATGCCGAGCTTGGTCGTCTCGCCGGGCACACCCGCCTGCCGATCGCCGGTGGTGTTCCGATTGCGCGCGCCAGTGATGGACCGCTGAGTACGGCAGTCGACACCGGCTCGCTGATCGTCACGGGCGAACCTGGCGCGGGCAAGACCGGTGCGCTGGTCGCGCTCGCACAAGCGCGCCGCGCTGCCGGCGACACGGTCGTGTTCCTCTCGGTCGATCGCTTTCCCGGCGTCGTCATCGCCGCCAATCTCCAGTCCGAGCTGGGGTTGGAGCATCCGCTGGTTGAAGTGCTGGATGCGGCTCCAGGTTCGGGCGCCAAGCTGCTCATCATCGATGCGCTTGATGCCGCGCGCGGCGGGCCCGCAGAAGGCGTGTTCGCACAGCTGATCGAAACGCTTGCCGCCTCGGGCATGGACTGGACCGTTGTTGCGTCGATCCGCACGTTCGACCTGCGCAATGGGCGCCGGTTTCGTGACGCCATGCCGGGATCGCCGCCCGATCCGGCCTTTGCCGAACCCGGTCTAGGCAATGTCCGGCACTTTCAGGTGCCGCGCCTCGCGGACGAGGATCTCGATGCGGCCGGTGGCACCGCCACCGATCTCGGAAGCCTGCTTGGCGCCGCGCCCGTCAAGCTGCGCGATCTGCTCCGCAATGTCTTCAACCTCTCGCTCGCCGCGCAATTGCTCGCCGATGGCGCCAGCCCCGACAGTATCCGCACCGTCGCCACGCAGTCTGACCTGATCGATGCCTATGAAGATCGCCGGCTTGCCGGCACCACCCTGCATGCGGCCGCGGCGGCGACGGTCGGCGCGATGGTCAGCCGGCGCCGGCTTGCCGTGCGCAAGGTCGTCATCGGGCACAATCAGCTCGACGCCGATACCGGCGACCTTGTCAGCTTCGCCCACCATGTCCTGTTCGACCATGTCGCCGGCCGCTTCTTCCTCGAATGGGACGATCCAGCTCGTCTGATCGGACAGCTCGGCGGCGACAGCTCGATCGCGCTGATGCTTGCGCCGGCCCTGCGCTTCGCGATTGAGCGGCTGTGGCGCCAGGATGCCGATGGCAAAGAGCAGGTCTGGCGGCTCGTCGCCGACATCTATGCCGATCCAGCAGTCGATCCGGTGCTCGCCAACGTCGCCCTGCGGACAGCGATCGATCGCATCGCGACGGCCACCGATATAGCGGGGCTGGTTGCCTTGATTGCGGAGCGTCCGACCGACGAAGCGCTGGCGACGATGCTGTCCAGGTTCGCCCGGTTTGTCGGGCTTGCGGTCGACTTGGCTGGTAGCGTGGTGGCAAGCGAGGCGATCGCTTGGGCACACATTGCCGATGCGGCAATCGCAACTGGATCGCGCGATCTGTCTGATGCGACGCGCTTCCTGCTCCACACGCTGTTTGAAAAGGCCGACCTCGCCGAAACCGAGTTGCTTGAGGTGTTCGGGCGCGCGTCGCGGGGGCTGCTCGTCTTTGCTTGGGTGGCCGATCCGCCGATGCAGCAGACTTCGACCAGTGCGATCCGTTTTGTCGGGAAAAGCTTCGCCTCTGATCCCCCCGCATCGCGCGCGTTGCTCGACCGGATTCTGCGCGAACCGCATTTCTCGGCCAATGCCGATCGCGAAGCCCGCTGGCTCTCCGAGCAGATCATGCCAATCGCTCGGACCGATCCCGACTTCGCGATCGAAATATACCGCATGCTCTATTCGTCCAACATAACCGACGACAGTACCTCCCACTTCGGCGGGCAGGTGAGCCGCATCATGCCGCTCTCTTCGACCCGCCGGCAGGATTATCAGAGCTGTCGCTATGATCTCGGTCGGCGCGTAACCCGGCTGCTGGAACTGTCGGTGTCGCTCGGCACGCGCGCGATCGTCGAAGCTGCGCTCGGCGACACCGACCGAGCGATGCCACTCGGCGATGATCGCGAACGTGTGGCGATCGAAGGCCGCACGCCATTCGATCTTTTGGGCCGCGACTATACGTTTGACGCGTGGGACGAGCCTGAGGGCCGTCACGGCACCCAAGACGACGACGTTCTGGCGCACCTGGTCGCACACCTGCGTGGCTGCGCGCCCGAGGCGTTCGCTACGACGGTCGAGGCGGCCGCGAGCGATTATGCGGGACCGGCCATATGGACGCGGATCTTGGGCGTTGGCGCCGAGCGCGTGGATGAGGTCGGCGACCTGCTTTGGCCGTCCGCCAGCAACGTCACGATCCTGGCGCACGAAGACATTGTCCGCGACGCGGTGCGGTTCCTAGCGGCGGTCTATCCCTCGCGCACTCTAGATGATCGTGCGGCGTTCGAAGCGCAGGCGCTGCGATCTGATCTTTTCAGCGACGAGGACGAGCAACACTGGTGGCGGCGCACGCTGAACCGCTGGCTGTCGCTGGTCGATGCGGATGCGATTGCCACCGAGGCGATGCGCGCCTTCCGCGATGAACTGGACGCGGCTGGAGACCTCGCCGGTAATCCGCCGACCCGGTCGATGACGGTAAGCTGGGGATCCTCGCGCGGTATCACGCACAGCCTGCTCGCGGGCGAAGGCGTCGACGTCGATGAGGGCATTGACGCGCAAATGCTAGCCCTATCCGAGGTGCTTTACGAGAAGGTGCAGGCGACACCGTCCGCCAGTGAAGGTGCCGCGTTCGCAGAGCTGTGGGCTGCAGCTGTCGAGACGCTCGCATTCTGGGATGCCAATGCCGCTGCTCTGGACGTAAAGGTCGAGCAACCGGTTTGGGGGCATATCAGCAATGCGGTCGAGCGCATCGCGGGCGCGGCGGCCTACGCGCCGGGCGTCGACGGCATGCCGTCGATGGAGCAGCTACTCGCCGTGCTCCGCCGTTTGTGGGCGAGCCGCTTTCCGGAGACCAAGGAGAGTGGCGACGAGAATTCGAGCCTGAGCTGGGGCAATTGGGAAGTCCGCGTCTATGCGGCCGACGCCTATGTCTCGCTCGCCGATCGCTTTGGCGAAGCCCATGGCGAGATCGTCGAGATGTTCGACGCGATCCTCGCCGACTCCGTACCGCAGGTCCGTTTGCAGGCCGCGCAGAGCCTACAAGTGCTGAGTCGCATCGCACTCCCCAAGATGTGGGAGCTGGCTGAACGCATCGCCCGCGACGAGGCGCATACCGGGGTTCTGAGTTCTTTCCTGCACTATGTCATTCCGCGCTTCTTCTGGCACGATGTTGAGAAATGCAAGTCGATCATCGAGATCGTTCGCGCCCGTCGCGAGACGATCGAGCGCGACGACAAGCCGGGGCGCGACAAGGTCGCCGAGCAGCTCGGCGGCGTGACTGCGCA
>JAFLDC010000119.1 GCA_017302775.1 Sphingomonadales bacterium | reverse complement strand
GAGGCGGCATCTGGAAGCGGTGCCCAGATTGCGCAGGTCAAGCTTACGCGCACCACGATCCAGCCGGGTGCGTCATCCGGCCCGGTCAGCGTTGGGGTTGGCGGATCGACCGGCACATATGGCACCGGCGGCGGGATCGGGATCGGCATCAACCTTTCGCCCAAACCCAAGGCGCAGGTCGTTACAGTGCTTGCCGTTTCGATCCGCGACCGCGCGAGCGATCAGGTGCAATGGGAAGGACGGGCCAGCTTCACCGTGGGCACCGCATCGCCGCTTGCCGCTACCAGCCTTGCCGCGCCCAAGCTGAGCGAAGCGCTGTTCCTGAACTTCCCCGGCCGTTCGGGCGAAACCATCGAGGTAAAATGAATCCGATCCTGATCGACGCCGCTTTCGACAGCGGCAATATCGAAGTGCTCTCGGTTGTTGACGCGACGGCGCGGCTGGCGATCCGGCGCGATCACCAGTCGGACTTTTTCCAGTGGTTCCATTTTCGCGTGGCCAACTGCGCGGGGCGCGAACTGGTGCTCAAGATCACCGGGCTTGAGCGCTCGGCCTATCCTGGCGGTTGGCCCGGCTATCACGCGGCAGTCAGCGAAGATCGCGAGTTCTGGGGACGCGCCGCCTCGCGCTATGACAGCGCCGAGGATGGCGGCACGCTGACCATCACCTATACCCCCACCGCCAGCCTGGCCTGGTTTGCATATTTTGCGCCATACTCGATGGAGCGGCATCACGATCTGGTTGCCGAGGCCGCCCTGGCCGACGGGGTGACGCACCGCGTGCTGGGCCACAGTCTTGATGGCCAGCCGATCGACTGCCTGCAAATGGGCGCAGGACCGCAGCAGGTCTGGCTTTATGCCCGTCAGCATCCGGGCGAATCGATGGCTGAGTGGTGGATGGAAGGAGCGCTGGCTTGCCTGACCGATCCGGCCGATCCGATCGGGCGCAAGCTCAGGCAGCTATGCACCTTCCACGTCGTGCCCAATGCCAACCCCGATGGCTCGCGGCGCGGGCATCTGCGCACCAATGCCGCTGGCATCAACCTCAACCGCGAATGGGACGCGCCCAGCGCCGAAAAATCGCCCGAAGTTCTGGCGATCCGCAATGCGATGGACGAAACCGGGGTTCACTTTGCCATGGATGTCCACGGCGACGAAGCGATAGCCGCGGTGTTTCTGGCCGGATTTGAAGGCATTCCGGCGTGGAACGCAACATTACAGGGCGGCTTCGACCGCTACAAAGCGATCCTCGCGCGCCGCACGCCTGACTTCCAGACTGCCAAGGGCTATCCGGTCGCGAGCAAGGGCCGCGCGAACCTGGCGATGAGCACCAACCAGCTCGCTGAGCGGTTCGGCGCGGTCAGCATGACGTTGGAAATGCCGTTCAAGGACAACGACGATCTGCCGTGCCCGGCCCAAGGCTGGAGCCCGGAACGCAGCGCGATCCTCGGACGGGACTGTCTTGGGGCTTTGCTGGAATGGCTGGAGACATAGCCAGGCCGCCCCGGCCTGATCGGGTGGCCGCGCTATTCCAGCGCCGCCGGGCCAAATGCCTTGGGCAGCAGGTCGGATAACGTCATTTCCAGCACCTCGGTTTCGCCCGCGCACCATACCAACGGATCGCTGTCGCCCAGCGCGGCGACTTCATTGAGCATCTGACGGCATCGGCCGCAGGGCGTCACCGGATCGCCCGCGCCAACCGCACCGGCCTTGCCCCCGATCACGGCAACAGCTTCCAGGGCGCCGCGCCAGTCCTCGCTCAACGCTTTGCCCACCGCGACCGTCTCGGCACACAGGGTCATGCCATAGCTGGCGTTCTCAACATTGGCGCCGGTCACTACCGAGCCATCGGCAAAGCCGAGCGCAGCGCCAACATGGAAGTTGGAGTAAGGCGCATAGGCCCGCGTCGCGGCCTCGCGTGCGGCGGCGATCAGGCTCTCCCTGGTCCAGCTCATCGTTGCACCACCACCCAATTGAGCGGGGTTTCCGCCGCTTCGCTATCGTACATGCTACTGGCACTCCACATCGTCCATGGCCGACCGGCATAGTCCGGCTGGAACCGGTTGCGGACCAGCCAGACATTCCGGTCAATCGCGCTGGCGAGGTGATAGCGATCCTCAAAGGCGCTGGATATCTTCAGAATCGTCGCCTTGCCGGTATGCGTCTCGATCTGGTTGAGGAAAGTCATCAGTTCGCTTTCAACCGCAGCATCGCTAACCTTGATCGGACACTCATCGGCCAGCATGTCCAGGTCAACCGCGGGTGGCAGCATCCGGGCGTCGCGCGGGACCACGGTGGCGAAATTGGCGGCTTGGCTCTGCGCCGGCTGGCAGGGATCATAGCGGTGGACGGCGCCAACCTGCAGCTTCGCGGCCCTCGCCTCTTCAAGATTGGTCACGAAGGCAGGATCACGGGCAAAGGCGCTGGCTGACGCGTCAAGATAAGCGAAATTGGCCCCTGTTGCTTTGAGAGCTTTCCAGTTGACCGCGCCGTGAGCGCTGGAAACCTCCACGCCCTGCATGGGGAATTCCAGCCGGGACGGACGCCAGTGACGCAGATCCCACCAGCCCCACAGGCCCAGCACGATTGCCAGCAGCATCACTGCGCCGATCAGGCGCAGCCGCCAGCGACGGGTTCTAGCACGCGCCATGATTTTCTATGCGACCCCTCTTGTCAGCGTGATCGGCCGTCGGCCAGATCCCTAACCCCTGATATGCAGAACGCAGATCAGCGTAAACAGCCGCCGGGCAGTGGCGAAGTCGGTTTCCACTTTTCCTTCAAGCCGCTCCAGCAGCATCTCGGCGGCTTCATTGTGGACCCCGCGGCGGGCCATATCGATCGTCTCGATCTCTTGGGCAGACGCCTTGCGGATCGCCTGATAATACGAATCGCAGATCGCAAAATATTCCCGGATCGGGCGGCGAAACCGGCCAAGGCCGAGGATCAGCGTTTCCAGCACCGTGCCTGATTCGCCGGCCACTTCCAGCGACAGCCGTCCATCGTCCACGGCGAGCTTGAGCCGATAGGGCCCCTGATGCCCGGCTTCCCAGGCGCGGTTGGGCTTGAAGCTGTTCTCTTCGATCAGGTCGAAGATCGCGATCCGTCGTTCCTGTTCGATATCGGCATTGCGCCACAGGATGGTCGCCTCGTCGAGTTCGATATGAATGATGCGCGGGTCCGCCATGGTGGCGCGCTTCTCGCAAATGCAGCATGGCGGGGCAAGCGAGACTTTCCATCCCCGCTATCCACAGGCGCAATTCGTCCCAAGGCGCTTGCACCGGCACCGGCCTCGGCGCATTGATCACACCCCATGGCCGAACCGATCCCTTTCCCGCGCGCGGACGAAACCGCCGCCCGTGCCCTGCCTTCAAACGTGGAGGCGGAGGCGGCATTTCTGGGCGCCGCCCTGATCGACAACCGGGTGATCGAGGAGCTGGTCACGCCGCTCAGGCCGGAACACTTCTTCGAACCGGTCCACGCCCGGATCTATGACCGGATCCTGCAACTGCTGGATCGCAAGGCGGTGGTCACTCCGGTAACGCTGAAACCCTATTTCGAGGCGGACGAAGCGCTGAAGGAACTGGGCGGCGCGGCCTATCTCGCCAGGCTGACGGCGGACGGCCAGGGCTTGCTGGCGCCGCGCGAACTGGCCGGGCAGATTTATGATCTGGCGCTGCTGCGCGAACTGGTTTCGGTCGGGCGCAACCTGGTCAATTCCGCGCTCGACACCTCCGAACGGGTCGAACCGCTCGAACAGATTTCCGAGGCCGAGGCCGCGCTCTACCGCGTTTCGGAGGGTGCCTCGGTTGGTAGCGAAGCGCAGTCGTTTCGCCAATCGAGCCTGACCGCGATCACGCAGATCGAAAAGGCGCTCGCCTCTGGCGGGCACATATCCGGCCTGACGACCGGCCTTGACGATCTCAACGCCAAGATCGGTGGTCTGCATGACAGCGACCTGATTATCCTCGCGGGGCGTCCGGCGATGGGCAAGACCTCGCTTGCCACCAACATCGCCTTCAACTGCGCGGAGCGGTATCTGCGCGACATGGCTGACGGGATCGATCCCTCGAAGACTGTTGGCGGCCCAACCGCCTTCTTCAGCCTGGAAATGAGCGCCGACCAGCACGCCACCCGCATCCTTGCCGAACAGGCTGAAATCAGCAGTGAACGGCTGCGGATGGGCAAGATCAGCCGCGAGGATTTCCAGCGGATTTCCTTCGCCAGCCAGCGCCTGGCCGAACTGCCGCTTTACATCGACGATACCCCGGCGCTGTCGATTGCCGCGCTCAGGACCCGCGCCCGGCGGCTCAAGCGGCGCCACAACATCGGCCTGATCGTGATCGATTACTTGCAGCTGCTGCAAGGGTCAGGCCGCGCCAACGATAACCGCGTCAACGAAATTTCGGAAATCAGCCGCGGGCTCAAGACCTTGGCCAAGGAGCTGTCAGTGCCGGTGATCGCGCTGTCGCAGCTCAGCCGGGCGGTGGAAAGCCGCGAAGACAAGCGCCCGCAGCTTTCGGACCTGCGCGAATCCGGCTCGATCGAGCAGGACGCCGACATGGTGTGGTTCATCTTCCGCGAGGAATATTACCACAACGCCAGCAAGCCTGACGAACCGAGCGAAACCAGTTCGCCCGATGCCATCGCCAAGTACGATACCTGGATGCAGCGCCACCTCGAAGTGGTGAATAAGGCAACCGTGATCATCGCCAAGCAGCGCCATGGCTCGACCGGCAATGTCAACCTGCTGTTCCAGAGCGAGTTTACCAAGTTCGGCAATCTCGCACCCGATTCGCGGGGGTACTCGGCCTATGATAACGGCTGATATATCAGTAACTTATGTGAATTTTTCTTGACTTGCGAATCGCGCAACGTGTAGGCGCGGGGCAATTCCCCATAATTTCCAGAACTGGAGTGGCAGATGGCGCGCGTTACCGTTGAAGATTGTGTCGACAAGATCCCGAACCGTTTCGATCTGGTTCTGATGGCTGCGCAGCGCGCCCGTGAAATTTCCGGTGGCGCGGAGCTGACGATCGAACGCGATCGTGACAAGAATCCCGTGGTTGCCCTGCGCGAGATCGCCGATCAGACCGTCCGTCCCGATAACCTCAAGGAATCGGTGATCGGCTCGTTGCAGCGGGTGCTGCCGGATGACGATGACGATATCGATGATATCGGCTCGCTCAGCCAGTCGGCCGAGGCGTTGCGGATTACCGCGGCGGCGCCGGTGCGTAACACCTCGATCGGCGGCGATTACGACGGCTGATCGGGTGCGATCCTCCCCCTGTGCGGGGAGGATTTACCGGCAAGGGTACTTGCGCGAAAAATAGTCGGCCATGGCCTGCTTGATGCTGGTGCGCGGCCGCGCGGCAGCCGGATAGGTCCGCAAGTGGGCCAGCAATTCGTCGGAACTGATCCTGGCATTGGCAGGCGGGCAGCTTGATGGGCGACCTGCGGCGCGTTCCGCCTTGAGCCGCGCGCGGTAGGCATCGCCGGCAGCCTTGCCTTCGCCTTGCAGCACTTTGAGGTCCGGCGAAAACATCGCCATCGCCCCCTTGGCCTTGAGGGCATCGGCTTTGGTGAGAAAGGCGGCCACGCTCATGTCGCCCGGTGCGGCCAAGGCTGGTGCGGCCGTGGTCAGACAGGCGGCTGCGGCCAGAAGGATGCGTTTCATCTTGTGTTCCCCGATGCTGGAGCCGGTGAAGGCTTGACCGTTGCAAGCTTGCCGGACCATGAACCGCTTACCAGCGGAGCAACAAAATGACCAACGGCGGTGACATCATCGGGGACGTGGCGCAGGGCGCGCTGACCGCGCGGGCGCTGGAGCCGGCACATGGTGAGGACGATGACGGTCACAGCCATGAGCAGGCCTGCCTCAACTGCAACACGCCGCTGGTCGGCAGCCATTGCCACGCTTGCGGGCAGGCCGCCCATGTTCACCGCACACTGGGCGCCTTTTTCCATGATCTGCTGCACGGGGTGTTCCACTTCGAAGGCAAGATCTGGCGGACGCTGCCTTTGCTGGCGTGGAATCCCGGCAGGCTGACCCGCGAATATATTGACGGCCGGCGGGCGAGCTATGTCAGTCCGATCGCTCTGTTCCTGTTCAGTGTTTTCCTGATGTTTGCGGTGGTCAAGCAGTTTGCCGGTGAATTGAATCCGTCCGGCCTGATCGATGTCAACGGCACCAGCATCGCCGCAGGGGTTGAGGCGCAAACGCAGGATCTGGCGAAGCTCAAGGCCGAGCGGGCGAGACTGGTAAAGGCGGGCGAGCCCACCGCGGCCATCGATGGGCAGATCGCCGGGCAGGAGGAAGCGATCCGGGTGATGTCCGAACTGAAGGCGGCGGACTTTTCGGACCTCAATGCGCGCAGCGATGTGCCGGCGATCGATCGGACGCTAAAGGGGCTCGGCAAGAATCCGGGGCTGGTGCTCTACAAATTGCAGAACAACGCGTACAAGTTCAGCTGGGCGTTGATCCCGATCTCCGTACCCTTCGTGTGGTTGCTGTTCGCCTGGCGCCGGCGGTTTCACCTTTACGATCACACCGTGTTCGTAACCTATTCGCTGTGTTTCATGACACTGCTGGTGGTGCTGATCACGCTGGGAATCGCGATTGGTTTGCCGGTGATGGCCTATGTCGCGGTGCTGGTGCCGCCGTGGCACATGTACCGCCAGCTGCGCGGTACCTATGGGCTGAGCGTTGGCAGCGCACTGTGGCGCACGGCGGCGCTGCTGGCCATTGCAATGACCGCGATGATCCTGTTCGCGATGCTGCTGCTGGCCGAGACCGGCGGGGCCTGATCGTTCAGGCCCCGACCGGGTCAGGCCCCTTGCGGGGCGGTTCCGGCGAACCGCTTGCCAGACTTGGGCACGGCTGACCCCTTGAGCGGGGGCAGGTTGACCATGCCGGTGGGTTGATCGGGCCGGTCGATCTTGCCGGTCTTGATCAGCTCATCGATCTCCTCGCCCGTCAGGGTTTCGTACTCGAGCAAGGCCTGGGCCAGCAGGTGGAGCTTTTCGATCTGGGTGTTGAGGATCTGCGTGGCCCGCTTGTGTCCGCCTTCGACCAGCGCGCGGATTTCCGCATCGATCAGCTTGTTCGTCTCGGCCGACTGCATGGTCCGGGCCGAGCCGCCATAGCCAAGATAACCCTCCTGGGTTTCCTCATACTGCAGCGGTCCAAGCTTTTCCGACATGCCCCAGCGGGTGACCATCGAACGCGCCAGCGAGGTGGCGTGCTGGATATCGCTGGAGGCGCCGGACGAGACCTTGTCGTGCCCGAAGATAATTTCCTCGGCCACGCGGCCACCCATCGCCACGGCCAGCTGTGCGTGCATCTGGTCACGGTGATAGGAATAGCGGTCGCGTTCGGGCAGGCGCACCACCATGCCCAGCGCGCCGCCGCGCGGGATGATCGTGGCCTTGTGGATCGGATCGGAAGCGGGCTCGTTGACCGAGACGAGGGCGTGGCCGGCCTCGTGATAGGCGGTCATCTTCTTCTCGTCCTCGGTCATCACCATGGAACGGCGTTCCGCGCCCATCATGACCTTGTCCTTGGCGTCCTCGAATTCCTTCATCGCCACCAGCCGC
>JAFLDC010000118.1 GCA_017302775.1 Sphingomonadales bacterium | reverse complement strand
GGGGGACCGGACGAGGTTTCCCGTTTCACCCGCCGCGCTCTTCAGCGCATGGGCGCACCACTGCAGCCGGTGGGCGACGATTTTCTCGTCCACTACGACGACCTGCCGGAAGGGCTGCGAGAGCGGCTCGCGGCGCGTGGGCTCAGGCGATCGCGGCGTCTCCGGTTCGACGACCGTCCCGCGCCCAACGTCGCCTATGTGGGTCGCGTCCATCCGCTTGTCGCGACGCTCGCCGAAGGCCTGACCGAAGGCGCGGACGCCCTCGGTGATCAGGACCCGCCCGCCGATGAAGCTGGTGCGGAAACGATCGTTCAGCGCCCGGATGCGGGATGCCTGGACTTTGCCGGGGTTCATACCAGTTCTCCCTGACGCGCGTCCTGAGACGGTTTCGGGGTGTAGGTGCGGGCAACCAGTCGGCCTTGCAGCGGGATCGCATTGCAGCGGAGGTTGAAGCCCTTGCCGTCCTGATGGAGCCAGGCAGCACCGATGCGGGTCCAGCGGGCATCTTTGCCGTCGCCTTCAACGCTCCAGAGCATGAAGGCTGGTGAGTTGTTTTGGGTAGCAGTCGCCATAGTCATTCTCCTTTCGAGGTGGAGACCCAAGGGACTATCCCTTGGCCTCGTAGGGAGATGTCGGCGCGGCCCAACGAGCCGGGGGTCAACGCTGGGCTTCAGCCCACCCGACAGGGCAAGCTGCACAAGCCCGAGGAACGAGAGGCGCGGAAGCGTAGGCGATTGATGCCCGGTGGGGCCGTGCCAGAAACGACCTGATCAGAGGCCAAGGAGATGTCCCTCCTTCGTGTCGGTCCTCGCACCCACGGAGATGACCCCGCGATTGCCCATAACCACCCTAGCTATCGCTCGGCGGGTGAAGATTCCCACGGCTTATGAAAACCACCCCGCAGATTTGTCTGGCTGGCGATCCGGACGGCGCGCTAATGTTCGCTATATGTTCTCAATGCGTCGCCCCGGCTCTGTCTGCCCCCCACCACCTGAAACTGCCGCTCTCAAGGGACGCGTGGGATGCTGGCTATGAGTTATCGCGGCGACGAAACCACTGGCTTCCAATCTCCAGCGCAAGACTACATTGAGCCCGTTCTCGATCTGGCGAAGCTCCTCGATCTCCGGGCTCCGGGGCTCTACCCGGTCAGGATACTCGGCCATGAGTGGCGCGAGCGCGGTATCCATGACGGGGACATTCTGGTCGCCAACGCGGCGGCGGAACCGGCACCGGGCCGGGTCTGCGTCGCTTTCCTGCATGGCGAAGTAATCCTCGCGAGCTTGCGCGAGAAGGATGGGACTTGGTGGCTGGCGCCTGCCAAGCGCGCCCCGGTCCAGGTCGATGACTCGGTCGAAGTCTGGGCGATCATCAAAGCGCTCGTCCGCATGCGGGTGTGAGCCGATGTTCGCGCTGATCGACGGAAACAGCTTCTACTGCTCCTGCGAGCGGGCCTTCGACCCGACCTTGCGGGGGAAGCCGCTTGTGGTTCTCTCTAACAACGACGGCTGTGTGATCGCCCGGACGCAGGAGGCCAAAGACCTCGGCGTGAAGATGGGCGATCCGTGGCACCTCGTCGCCAAGAAGCCGGAGCTGAAGACGGTGATCGTCAAAAGCTCCAACTACGTCCTCTACGGCGACATGAGCCGCCGCATGTACGCGGTCTTGGTCGATCTCGTCCCTGAGGTTGACCCCTATTCCATCGACGAGATGTTTCTCGACATGCGGGGTCTTCCGGGCGATCTCGTGGCGCGTGCGGCCGAGATCCGGACGGCGGTGCGACGCATCGCCAAAATCCCGACTTGCGTCGGCATCGGCCCGACCAAGACGCTGGCGAAGCTCGCCAACAAGGTCGCCAAAGGCGACCGCAACGGGTCGGGCGTGATGGATCTTTCCCGACCCGAAACGCGTGCGGCGCTGTTCCCTGACCTCGACTTGTCGGAGGTCTGGGGCATGGGGCGTGCATCGATTGAGAAGCTCGCCGCGCAAGGTGTCCGCAACGTGGCCGACTTCGTGGCGCTTCCCCAGGACGCCGTGCGAAAGGCGCTCACCGTGACCGGCCAACGCACTCATGCGGAGCTGCGCGGCGTGCCGTGTTTTCCGTTCGCGGTGCATCCGCCGTCCCGCAAAACGCTCGCGGTCACGCGGAGCTTCGGGCGCGCGGTGACAACGTGGGACGAGATGCGCGAAGCGGTCTCGTATTACGCCGCGCGCGCTGGCGAGAAAGTGCGCCGTCACGGTCTCCGTGCGGCGGGTATGCAGGTCTTCATGCATACGAACCGCTTCAACAACGATCCGAGCTACGCGAACCAGATGAGCTTCGCGATTGAGCCGACGGCGGACTCGATGGCTCTGATCCGGAGCGCGGTGCGCGCGGCTGAGCGCATGTGGCGGGACGGCTATCGCTACCAAAAGGCGGGCATCATTTTGCTCGACCTCTACGCCCCGGCAGACTTGCCGGTGGCAGACCTCTTCGCCTCAACGGACCCTGAGAAGTCAAAGGCGCTGATGGCGGCACTCGACGCGGTGAACGGTCGGTTTGGCCGGGATACCCTGCGGCCCGGTGCGATCAGGCAAGTGCCTGCTTGGGGGATGCGCCGGGGCAATCTCTCACCCTGCTACACGACGCGGGAAAGCGATCTTCTCGCGGTCCACGCCGTTTAGGTCAGCCAGGCTGACGTTCGCACGCGTTGCCAACGATACGTTGGACGCGGCGATGATTATCCACTTCGACGGTTTGGGTGCAGACCACATTGACCGCCTCAACGCGCACAGGC
The DNA here is from genome assembly GCA_017302775.1 of Sphingomonadales bacterium. The sequence goes on along the minus strand of JAFLDC010000118.1, from coordinate 4,831 downwards.
GTGGTCGGCTTAGGATTGAGTGCGGCGTAAGCGCTGACGCAAGCCGCAATAGCGGCAATGGCAGTGAATAGAGCTACGCAGATAGCCCAGAAACCTTGCCCCGGAGACAGCACGACCATTGTCGCTGTGTGGACGCGCTCGTTGTCGAAATAGAGCGCGTTGGACTGCTCGCCGATTTTGAAACGCCCCATGTCCCCGAGCGTGATTTCTTTCAGCGGTTCGGTCACGAGATTAGCGCTTGGGAGGCTTCGGCGCGGTGCCGCCGGATTTGCCGCCTTTGCCAGCGAGAAGCTGGTCGAGCTTGGCGCTCACGTCTGCGAACTTGCCGTCGATCTTGGTTTCCATCGCATCGAACCGCTTATCGATAGCATCGAAGCGCGGCTTCACGGCGTCTTCGACAACCTGCTTGATGTCTTTCAAGAATTTCGAGTCATTCGGCATGGCGTTCTCCAAGCTAGATACTGCGGCTTCTACCTCTTCGATGATGGCGAGCTTCCACCCTAATCTTACGGATTTGCCCTCTGGGTGTAAAATAGTTTTGACGACGCCTTCGGCGTCGGAAGTAACCGTCACCGACCTCTGCTTGTCATTGATTATGACAAGATCTTCGCCAATGCGGACGTCCTCGCCGCCTTCGACGAGCCATTGTTCAATGGTGCCACTGAGGGGCGCTTGTAGCGGGACAGCCGTCATTGAACTGGAAGGTATGGCGACCTAGGCGGCATCGCAATACGGCGATACGAGAGGATTGTGGCGAGCCGGAGCTTCAAGTCGGAAGCCCGCATCAAGTCTACACCACTGTATCGCCTGAAGTCGCGCCAGGGATCGTCACCCGCATGGGCCGAGACCGCATCGCGGGTTCGGTCGCGTCAGCGATAGAGCCCGGCCCGTCAGGGGGCGCCCCAGCCTACTTCGCAACGAAATTAGCGGGCTTCTATGCTCAACTGCGTGAGTGAGCAGCGGAGAGTCTTCGGCGCTTTTCGTCGTTCGTTTAGGGAGATTGCATGGGCACAGAGATCGATCTGACGGTTGGGCGCATCACGCTTGATTGGTCGAAGAACAGCAAGGGAATCGATCACGGCATCCTTTTCCAGCCGAGCGATCTAACTCGGCGCAAGACTGATCAAATCAGATACGAATATTACGCCGATAAAAGCGACGAGGAGCTTGCGCCGAACGAGGCGACATTTGCCCGACATCTCCGCAACGTTCTGCCCCGCCTGAACCTTCTCGGCCACACGCTCGAAACGGCCAGAACGGAGTATGAGGCGGCTGTGGTCGAGGCTATCGAGTATAGCTCTTACGGCGACGAACCCGCGAAAACGTCTGCGGACTATATGACGTTCGAGGAGTTCTGCGCCTTCAGCAGCCAGTTCCGCATCGACGATCTCGATACGACCTACATCGACTTAGACAACCGGGACGAAGAGGACCGCCTCGCGCGAGGCCGATTTGACGCGCTGCGGGGCGAGTTCGCGCGCATCCCTCATGCTGAATACGACAACACTTTCTGGTCGGAGCGCAGCTATTTCGGCAGCGAGGTGAACATCCTCAGCTCTTACGCCATGCTGCAGATTTTCGGTCTCAACGAGCAAAACCTCGACACTGAAGTGCTGTGGCAGTTCGGGCCTTTGGTCGAGAGTGGCTGGGCATCTGCTTCAGCTTTCGTTGCCGGCGCACGGCGTAGCGATCAGGTTCTGGTCGCGACTGAAGGCACCTCAGACACCCGCGTGCTGCGGCGCGCGATCGACCTCTTGGAGCCAGACATCGCAGACTTCTTCCGCTTCATCGATGTTGACCAAAGTCACCCGTTTCCGGGCACAGGCAACTTGGTGAAGTTCGCCGAGGGCTTGGTCCAGATCGACGTTCAGAACCGGATCGTCTTCGTGTTGGACAACGACGCTGAGGGAATAGCCGCCCATCAAAAAATCGAGGCGATGCGTAAGCCGCCAAACATGAGGACGATGATCCTGCCGGAATTGCAGGAGTTCGAGGCCTTCCCCACGCGTGGCCCCGAGGGCGCGACCACGAGCGACATCAATGGCAGGGCTGCTGCCATTGAGTGTTACCTCGATTTGAACCTGCCAGGTCGCCCCCCTCCTTCGGTCACCTGGACGAACTACAAGCTGGATCTGGACCGCTGGCAGGGGGCGTTAGATCACAAGGACACCTACCTTCGACGCTTCCTGAAAACAGATCGTGAGGCTCTGCTCGCTGGCTCTTACGATGTGCGGAAGCTGCGGCTCGTTCTCGACGCCTTGATGAAGGAAGCCACCCTCCTCGCCGTTGATGATCGGCTCGCGCCCAGTCTGCCTGGCTAAACTCGCAACCAAATTACCCGTGATCTGTGGTCCAATTGAATAAGGGGCCATGCGGGGGTTTGCTTGGATACATGGGTGCCAGCCGAGGACTTTATCGTGGCGGACGTGATCCGCTGGACCGAGACGATTTTTGATCGTCGGCGGAAAGGTAAGGCGCTTCGCATCGGCGAGCGCACGCTTGCGGGCGAAGTGATCGAGCGAACAGATGAGGGCTGGGTGCGAGTTCTTCTCCGAGTAGCTGTCATCACCAAGGCGGAGTTTGCGGGCAAGAGCATCCCGCCTCTTAAAACCGGCGACACCATCAAACGCGGACTCAAGACCATCCTCCGTGGCCAGCCTGAGCGCCTGTCTTGGACTGACGAATCGGCCCGCGCTGCCGTCGTCAGAAAGCGAGATCAGTCTCGCTTCTTTGATCGTCCAAAACACGAACCTTGACTCTAAACATACCAAGTGGTATGTTTATGAATGACCGAAGCTCACAGACGTAAGAAAGACCCTGAAGCCGTGCGCGCCGCCCTCCTGAGTGCGGCGGGCAACATCGTGTTGAGCGAGGGCCTTGGGGCCGCATCAACACAAGCGATCGCGGCGGCTGCCGGTGTGACCAAGGGAGCCTTCTTTCATCATTTCCCTACAAGAGCCGTTCTGCTGATGGCTCTGTTTGACAGCGTGCTGGCGGATTTTGAGAACGCCTTGGCAGAGCGCATGGCGAAGGACCCAATCCAGCGAGGCCGGTTTTCACGAGCTTATCTGGACTTGTCGCTGGAGGGCGGCGGTGATGGCGACACTTACCCCCTTTGGACTGGCCTTATGGCCGATGCAGACCTGCGCGCCGCATGGGCGGCATGGCTCAGCAATCAGATCGAGAGCCACGCAGCGACGGAGCCAATCGTTGCAGCCGAGATCATCCGGTTTGCCTCGGATGGCGTTTGGCTGAACCACTATGCGGGCATCCGGCCCGGCGATACCCAGCGTCTGCGTTCGGCGCTCGTCAAGATTCTGGAGAGCGAGCATGACGCCTGACCATCACTCGATAGCACTATCACCGGCGAGACGTTGGCTTCTGCTGGCGACCGTTGCGGTGGGACTCCTTCTAATCACGCTCGACAACTCGATCCTCTACACAGCCCTCCCGACATTGACGCGCGAGCTGCATGCCAGCGCCATGGAGGGGCTTTGGATCATCAATGCCTATCCTCTGGTCATGGCCGGTCTGTTGTTAGGTGCCGGTGCCCTGGGTGACCGCGTGGGACATCGATTGATGTTTCTGGTCGGCTTGGTGCTGTTCGGGTTGGCCTCCTTGGTTGCCGCCTTCTCCCCGACCGCTGAAGTTTTAATCGGTGCGCGCGCGTTTCTCGCAGTCGGTGCGGCTGCGATGATGCCGGCCACACTCGCTCTCATCCGGGTTACCTTCATGGACGAGCGTGAGCGAAACTTCGCAATCGCTATCTGGGGTTCGATATCCCTCATCGGAGCGGCGCTTGGGCCGATACTAGGCGGTTTTCTCCTTGAGCAGTTCTGGTGGGGCGCGGTCTTTCTCGTGAACGTGCCGATTGTCGTGCTTGCTTTCACCGCGACCCTGATCCTCGCTCCGCGTGTTGCTGCTGATCCGACGAAAACGTGGGATCTTTGGTCATCGGTGTTGGCTCTGGTCGCACTGGCGGCTGCGGTATTCGCGCTCAAGGAGCTGGCGCACGCGCCGATTTCATTTGTGAAAGTCGGCTTTGCCACTGTCTTGGCTGTGCTGGCTGGATGGGTCTTTGTGAGCCGCCAACAGCAACTGCCCTATCCGCTTTTGGACTTCTCCATCTTCCGCAACCTCGCGTTCTCAGCCGGGGTGATTGCAGCGGCGATGATCATGTTCGCGGTAGCGGGTGTGCAACTCGTCACGACCCAGCGCTTCCAACTCGTAGCCGGGTTCTCTGCGATTGAAGCCGGTCTGATGGTGTCTGCTCTGGCTATCGGCGCAATCCCTCTCGCCCTTCTTGGCGGTGCGATGTTGCACAGGATCGGCCTGCGAAACCTCGTCGCTGGCGGACTGGCATTTGCATCAGTGGCCACGGCTGCGACTGCGCTCATGCTGGACATGGGCACCCTTTGGGTCGTCGTCGGCATGACGCTCTCAGGCGCGGGTCTTGGCGCTGCGATGTCCGTGACCTCAACGGCGATAATGGGAAATGCACCTGTCCATCGCGCGGGTATGGCGGCTTCTGTTGAAGAGGTATCCTATGAGTTCGGAAACCTCTTTGCCGTTGTGCTGCTCGGTACGGGCATGGCCGCTCTCTATACGGCAGTCGTGGTGTTGCCTTCAGCGGCACCTGCTTCGGCAAGCGATAGTATCGGAGGCGCGCTTGAGTATGCAGCGACTTTGTCCGGTGGGGGATCTGATATCGTGGCTGCGGCTCGGACAGCTTTCGACCGCAGCTATTTTGTCGTGATGATGATTTGTGCCGTAGGCCTTGCGCTAGGCGCGTTGGCGACCGCGTGGCTCCTGCGTCGCTATGGGCCAGGTT
>JAFLDC010000117.1 GCA_017302775.1 Sphingomonadales bacterium | reverse complement strand
GGATATCGTCGCCGGCACAGCAAGCGCCTTTGCGGCCCGTTGCCGCGCCGTAGTCATAAAGCTGCAGCGTTACGCCGATCACCTCGGCCCCGCTGCGCACCGCCAGCGCTGCGACAACCGAGCTGTCTACCCCGCCGGACATCGCCACAACGATCCGCTTGCCCGCCAGCGGACCGGCGAGTTGAAACAGTTCGGCTGGATCCGGCACTGGCAGCATGGCGTTCATGGCGCGGCCCATACACTGCCGAAAAGGCCGGGGGAAGCGTGGTACGATTTCGGTAAGCAATCTGACTGACAGGTAAAGCCCGGCTTTACCCGATCTTGACCATGTCCGTAGTAAAGCAAGCGTCATGGAATTGAAAACCGACCTCATGTCCAGCTTGCGGGCCAGGATTTCTGCCGATGCGACAGCGCCGTCGGAAGATGGTGGCGCCACTGCCTTCGGCTGGCCGGCGCTGCACGCGCGGCTCGCAGCTGCCCATGCTGCAGCGCAGGCCCTCGCTCAAGGCCGGGGTGGCAACCAGCTGCGCGCGGGGGGCTTCGGCAACTGGGTTGCCAGCGGCCAGGCGGAAGTCAAACCCTCACAGGCCGTTAACCTTGCTGATTTAGGTGATGGCAAAAGTGCCCACTGCATTGACGGTGCCTTCGCCGGTGAAACCTTGGCCGGTGATCGAGGACAATGATGATCGAAAACCAGAAAATTCGACCTGCGATGGTTATTGGGCCGCTTGGTGAACCGCTGACCGTGGATTCGCTTCCGGCTCCCACCACCACGCGGTGGGTGGTTCGCCGCAAGGCAGAGGTTGTTGCGGCGGTCAACGGCGGTCTGCTCACGATCGACGAGGTTTGCGAGCGCTACAGCCTGACGCTGGAAGAGTTCGCCTCGTGGCAGCGTGCGGTCGATCGATCGGGGATGCAGGGCCTGCGCGTAACGCGTATCCAGCACTATCGTGATCTTTACGAGCGACAGCTCAAGTACTGATTGCAACCTGTTGCAAACCAGCCATCGAGGCCGGGGCAAGCGTGACGCCTGTCCCGGCCTTCGCGTATCAGCAAATGTCGTGCAGTTGGCCGAAGCGCCTTGGCCGTCTGCCGAGCCCTGCATTGCCGTGGCTTGGCGTTGGCCCTATGAACGAGCGTGGAAATTTCCGGCACTGGCCGCTACTGTGCAGCTTGCAGACGGTGATTTATCATAGTAATACACTGCGGATCGGCAGCGCCCCGTAACGGATCGCGTCAGGCCGGGGCAGCGGCGAAAGCGAAGGCGTGATGAACTACGAATCGACGATCCACACCACGGGTAGCGAAGGCGAGAACCCCCTGCTGCTGGATGGTGAGGAAGATCGCAGCTCCAAGCGCAGGCTGGTTTTCGGCGCGATTGCCCTGGTGATCCTGCTGATTGCGATCGGTTATTTTCTTAATCGCAACAAAGGCGGTGAAGACGGCGAGAAGAAGCAACAGGTGCCGGTCGTTTCGGTCATCACACCGGGGCGTGGCACTATCGAGGGCCAGATCAGTGCAACTGGCACGCTGGCTGCGCGGCGGGAGCTGCCTGTCGGAGTCGCTGGCGAAGGTGGGCAGGTTGTTTCGGTGCTGGTCGAGCCGGGTCAGTGGGTTCGCGCCGGGCAGGTGCTGGCCGTCATCGACCGCTCCGTTCAGGTGCAGCAGGCCGCAGGCCAGACCGCGCAGATTCAGGTGGCCCGCGCGAACGCCGATCTGGCCGAAGCCAATTACCAGCGTGCGCTCAAGCTGATCGACAAGGGCTTTGTCTCCAAGGCCGATGTTGACCGCCTGCGCGCCTCACGCGATGCGGCCGTGGCGCAGGTACGGGTTGCCGGGGCGCAGGCGGGCGTACTCAGCGCGCAGCTGCGCCGTCTTAACGTCGTCGCTCCTGCAGCCGGTCTGGTGCTCGAGCGGCGGGTTGAACCGGGTCAGGTGGTCAGCGCCGGTTCCGGTGTCCTGTTCCGGTTGGCGCAGGGCGGCGAAATGGAGCTCAAGGCCCAGCTTAGCGAAACCGATCTCGCCAAGATTGGGCCTGGCTATACCGCCGCGGTGGTCCCGGTGGGGACTGATCGGTCGTTCAACGGCCAGATTTGGCAACTTTCACCGATTATCGATCCTGCCAGCCGGCAGGGAACGGCGCGGATCGCGCTGGCCTATGCGCCTGAGCTGCGTCCGGGCGGCTTCGCCACGGCGACGATCAAGGCGGGCACGATTGTTGCTCCGATGCTTCCGGAATCGGCCATCCTTTCGGACAACAAGGGCAATTATGTCTATGTGGTCGACAAGGACAACAAGGCACGTCGCCGCCCGGTCAAGACCGGGCTGGTGACCGAGCAGGGGGTGGCTGTGGTCGAAGGACTTGATGGCAGCGAGCGAGTGGTGTTGCGGGCTGGCGGATTCCTCCAGCCGGATGAGACCGTGCAGCCGCGGGCGATCAAGCCGGGCCAGGTTGGCTAACGGGCGGCGCGAACCATGAACTTCCGCAACATCTCGGCGTGGTCGATCCGCAACCCGGTGGTTCCGATCATCCTGTTCCTGGGGCTGACCCTGGCCGGGATTATGGCGTTCATGGGGATGAAGATCCAGGCCGATCCGGACATCGAATTTCCGTTGGTCATCGTCAACATTTCACAGCCCGGCGCAGCCCCGTCCGAAATCGAGAACCAGATTACTCAGCGTGTCGAATCAGCGATTCGTTCGATTAACGGGGTGCAGACCATTTCCTCGACCGCGCGCGAGGGCAACAGCCAGACAATGGTGGAGTTTCAACTCGGCACCGACATTTCCGAAGCGGTAAACGAGGTCAAGAACGCGGTTGACCAAGCCCGCGGCGAATTGCCCGACGGCATTCTCGAACCGCAGGTATTCAAGGCTAACACGTCGTCCAATGCGATCGGCTATTTCGGCGTCAAGGCCGACGATATGACGATCGAACAGCTATCGTGGTATATCGATGATACGATCGCGAAGCGGCTGTTGTCGATTCCGGGGATGGCGTCGGTCGAGCGTAATGGCGGGGTGGATCGGGAGATTTCGGTCGAGCTTGATCCGGCGCGGATGCAGGCGCTGGGCGTTACCGCCAGCCAGGTCAATGCCACACTGCGGCAGGTCAATGTCAACGCGGCCGGTGGCCGGGCCGAGGTAGCGGGCTCGCGGCAATCGGTGCGGGTACTGGGCAATGCCCGCTCAGCTTATGAGCTGTCGCAAACCGAGATCGCGCTGGGCGGCGGACGCCGGGTCAAGCTGGCCGATATTGCCTCCGTGACTGACCGCTACGGCGAACTGACTTCGCGCGCCAAGATCGATGGCCGCGATGTTGTGACCTTCTCGATCTCGCGTGCGCGCGGCGAGTCCGATGTCAGCGTCTATGACGCCACGATGGAGGAATTGAAAAAGATCGAAAAGGAGACCAACGGCGCGGTCACCTTTACCCGCCTGTCGACCGAGGTGGATGAAGTCCGCACCCAGTACGAAAGCTCGATGGCGGCCATGATCGAGGGTGCGATCCTGGCGGTTATCGTGGTGTTTTTCTTCCTGCGTGACTGGCGTGCCACCTTCGTCTCTGCGCTGGCGATTCCGCTGTCTTCGATCCCGACCTTCTGGTTCATGGACATGATGGGGTTCACCCTCAATATCATGAGCCTGCTGGCGCTCGGCCTGGTTGCCGGGGTGCTGGTGGACGATGCAATTGTCGAGATCGAGAATATCGTCCGGCACATGCGGATGGGCAAGACGGCTTATCAGGCTTCGATCGATGCCGCAGACGAGATCGGACTGGCGGTGGTCGCCACAACGTTCTCGATCGTTGCGGTGTTTCTCCCGGTTGGGCTGATGCCCGGTGTTTCAGGCCAGTTCTTCAAGAACTTTGGGATGACCGTGGTGGCGGCCGTGCTGATGAGTCTGGCTGTGGCGCGCATGATCACCCCGATGGTTGCGGCCTATTTCCTGCACGCCAAAGGGCACGCCGAACACGGCACCGGGCGGGCAATGGATCGCTACATGGACGTGCTGCGCGAGCGAACGCGGCGCGCGGCGGGAGCGCGTTTTACGCTGACGGCGTTTCACGACGCGGCGTTGCGCGCAGGACCGCTCTCCCCGCCCGGGCTTGAGCAGGCGATGCGCGCTGCATTGGTTAAGGCAAAGTTCCGCTGGTGGTATGCACCGCTCTGGTTGTTTGCCTGCCTGCTGGTGTTGGGCGGGTTTGTCGGCACTGTCATGGTGGTGACGGCGCTGGCTGACAAGGTCGAGGCGATCAAGGATGTCGTCCCGTCGTGGCTAGCCCTGGTCCTTGGTATGGTGCTGGGGATCGCCGCCGCCTGGCTGATATACCGGGTACTTCAGGTTCTGGCGCGCTTCACCAGTCGCGGCTTCGCCGCCTGGTATCACTATATCGACCAACGGTATCAGGCCCGCCTGCGCGATCACCGCATATGGATGATGGGCGTGGGCATGGGCGCCTTTGCCTTGACCATCGTCCTCTTTGCACTGATCCCGCAGGAGTTCTTCCCTAGCGGTAACAGCAAGTTCAGCCGCGTTTCTGTCGAAATGGTGCCAGGTACCACGCTGGATCAGACCGAAGATGTCATGGCGGAGATCGCCGGAGTGCTGAAACAGGAACCCGAGGTGGAATCGGTGTTGCAGCGTATCCGTGAAGGCAGCGGGTTCCTGCTGATCACGCTGAAAGATGACCGCGCCCGCACCTCGGTCGAGTTTGAGCGTGCGCTGACGCCGAAACTGGCGCAGATCGCGGATGCCCGGGTCAATTTCCAGGCAAACGGGCCCGGACCGGGCGGCGGTTCCGGGCGGGCGATCAATGTCATGCTATCAGGGTCCGACCCGGTGCTGCTTGAGCGGACCGCAGCGACGCTGGTCGAGCAGATGGGCGGCCTTAAGGAAGTGGTTGCGCCGCGCATTTCGGCGGATCTGCGCCGTCCGGAAATCATCATCACCCCGCGCCGCGATCTTGCCGCCAGCCTGGGGGTTACCACCACGGCGCTCAGCCAGGCGATCCGCGTCGCCACTCTGGGTGAGATCGACCAGAATGCAGCCAAGTTCTCGCTGTCTGACCGGCAAGTGCCGATTCGGGTCAAGCTGCCGATCGAAAGCCGCAAGAGCCTGGATACGATCCGTAATCTTCCGGTGCCAACCGCCACTGGCGGAACCGTGCCGCTGGAACGCGTTGCCGATATCGGGTTTGGCTCCGGTCCGACCTCGATCCAGCGCTACAACCAAAGCCGCCGCGTCTTTATCGGTGCCGATCTTGCCCCGGGACGGGTCAAGGGTGAGGCCGACAAGGCGATTGCCGACCTGCCGATCATGAAAAGCCTGCCTCAGGGCGTCTCCAACGCTCCGTTCGGTGCAGACGAATGGCAGAAGGAGATGATCAACAATTTCATCACCGCGCTTATTGCGGGCGTTCTGCTGGTCTTCTCGGTGCTGGTGCTGCTCTATCACCGGTTCGTTTCGCCGCTGGTCAATATGGGGTCGTTGTTCCTGGCGCCGTTCGGCGGGCTGCTGGCGTTGCTGCTGGTGGGTCAGGCGATTTCGATGCCGGTCTATATCGGCATGTTGATGTTGCTGGGCATCGTCGCCAAGAACTCGATCCTGCTGATTGACTTCGCGATCGAAGAAATGGCGACCGGGCGTGACAAGCTGGTGGCGGTGATCGAGGCCGGGCACAAGCGCGCTCAGCCGATCGTGATGACCACGGTGGCGATGGTTGCCGGGATGGTGCCAACGGCACTGTCACTGTCCGGCGACAGTGCCTGGCGCGCGCCCATGGGGACCGTGGTGATCGGCGGTCTGATCGTGTCAACCATGTTGACGCTGCTGATCGTCCCGGCGGGTTTCAGCTTGGCCGATGGTATTGAAAAGCGCCTGGGTCCGTTGTTGCGGCGGATGTTCCTGACGTACGAGCCTGGCAAGCCAGTCGAACCACGTGGCCGCCCCGAGGCTGTCCCGGCGGAGTGACGGTTCGCCCGCATCGCCCGCGCCCGTGGCGCCCGGCTCCACTGGCGCCCGACAAGGCCCGGCGCATGCGCCTGTTCGCCACCGGCCTGCTGGTCGTGATGGCGGGTGTGTTTCTCACCGCTCGCCATTTCGAATCGCTCCATCCGGCCTGGGGCTATGTGCTGGCGTTCAGTGAAGCGGCGATGGTGGGCGGCCTGGCAGACTGGTTTGCGGTGACGGCGCTGTTCCGCCATCCGCTGGGGTTGCCAATTCCGCACACCGCGATCATCCCGGAAAACAAGGATCGGATTGCCGATACCATGGCGCAGTTCCTGCGCGAAAATTTCCTGATACCGCCGGTGGTGGCACGGCGGCTGGGCCAGATGAACCTGGCCGGGGCCGCAGGGGAATGGCTCTCTGATCCCGCCAAGGGTGGCAGCACGCGGCTGCGTGACGGAGCGGCGGAATTGCTGGCCCAGGTGCTCGAATCGCTCGATCCCGAGCGTCTTGGCAACCAGGTTCGTGGCGGACTGTTCAAGCAGTTAGACAAGCTGGAGATATCTCCCCTGCTGGGGCAGATGTTGTCCGCCATGATTGCAGATCGGCGGCATATGCCGGTGATAGAATCGCTGATCCGCTGGACCGGGTTGACGCTGGAAGACAACGAGGAGCTTGTTCGCGAACTGATCCACCGCCGGGCCAACGCCGTATTGCGCTGGACCGGACTGGATGAGCGACTGGCCAACTCGGTGATCGACGGATTGTACAAATTGCTGGCGGAGGTGATTGTCGACCCTGATCATCCCCTGCGCGGCAAGGTGGAAGAGGGGCTGGCCAAGCTCGCCGACGATCTTCAGCACGATGCTGAATTGCGCACCAGGGTTGAGCGGATGAAGGGCGAGCTATTGGGCAACCCCGCGGTATCGAACTGGTGGCAAGGTGTGTGGGAGCGACTGCGCGGCGCCATGCTTGACCGGTTGCGGCGGCCGGCGGGTCAGGGCGGCGGACAACTGGGTGAGGCACTGGCCGAGCTTGGTCGGCACTTGCGCGACGATCCGGCGATGCAGACCCAGATCAACCGTTTTGCACGGCGCACGGTGGTTGGCGTCGCGGTCCGCTATGGCGACCAGATCGTCCGGCTGGTGTCCGAAACCGTCAAGCGCTGGGACGCTGCGACGGTGACAGACCGGATCGAAGGCGCGGTCGGCCGCGACCTGCAGTTCATCCGGATCAACGGCACGCTGGTCGGCGGGCTGGTCGGCGTGGCGATACATCTGCTGGACCAGTTGCTGTGACACCATTGCTCGAAACCGCGCGGCTCGAACTGTGGCAACCCCAGCCCGGCGACCTGCCGGACCTGTTTGAGTTGCCCCGCGCCGAAGAAACCCGCCGCTTCCTTGGAACTTTCGTGCCGAGCGAGATGGACGCCTTCAACCGCCTGCTGCGCAACGCCGGATCGTGGGCGCTCTATGGGTACGGCACTTTTGCACTGCGCCTGAAGGGCACGTCCCGGATCGTCGGCACCTGCGGCGTGTTCCGCAGCTTCCGTGGGTTCGGGGCAGCGCAGGGCATGGACGATGTTCCCGAAGCGGGCTGGATCGTCCACCAGGACCATTGGGGCCAGGGCATCGCGCGTGAGGCGATGGCGGCGGTGCTGGGCTGGTTCGACCAAACCCATGGCCGTCAGCGCATCGCTTGT
>JAFLDC010000116.1 GCA_017302775.1 Sphingomonadales bacterium | reverse complement strand
ACGAAATCGGCGAACGGATTTGGCTGCGCGCAGAACAGGAACTCGCGCTCGATTATACCACCACGGTTATAGTTGACCGCGATACGCCGCCGCTGAGCAGTTTGCCGGAGACATTGCCTCACCGTTTGCCCGGGGCGGTCATCGACTACCTCATGCCGTCACGGTTCTGCCCGTCAGACCGGTTTGTAGAATTCGCCGCCGCGGAGTTTTCTGGGATGAGCGGCGGGGCCTGCGTTACTGCAATCCAAGAATGGGTAAGTACCAACCTGAGTTACGCACCGGGATCCAGCAATGCCCAGACCTGCGCCAGCGATACGTTCATTCAGCGCCAGGGCGTTTGCCGGGACTACGCACATCTGGTGGTGTCCCTGTGCCGTGCGATGGCGATTCCGGCACGGTTATGCAGCGTCTATGCCCCGGATGTCAGTCCGCCAGACTTCCACGCGGTGGCTGAGGTTTATTTGCAAGGCGGGTGGCATCTGGTTGATGCCACCGGCATGGCGGCGACCGCTGACATAATCCGGATCGGGGTTGGCCGGGATGCGGCTGACGTACCATTCCTGTCGAGTTTCGGGGGCGCTGTGCTGGTCGAACAAAAAGTCTCCGTCACGCGGGTCAGCTAAGCAGGAAAGCTGCTCCCGCAATGGTCATCATGGCCGTGGCTAGCCAGCCCAGGCCCTGCAACGAAGGCGAAATGGCCATCCCGCCCATGATGGACCGATCGCGACCAAGCAGCAAAGTCAATGCCATCAACGGCGGAGCGAGCAGACCATTGAGAACAGCCGACCAGTAAAGCGCCGTCATCGGATCAATCGCCATCAGGTTGATCGCGAGACCAGCCAGCGTGGCAAGCGCAATCACGCCATAGAATGCCTTGGCCTCGCGCGGCTTGCAGTCCAGTCCTTCGCGCCAGCCAAATGCTTCGCTGACGGCATAAGCCGCCGATCCAGCCAGTACTGGCACCGCAAGCAGGCCGGTTCCGACCAGTCCAGTCGCAAACAGGAAGAACGCCAGATCGCCCGCAATCGGCCGCAGCGCCGCTGCCGCCTGCGCGGTCGAAGTAATCTGGGTGGTACCATGCAGGTGCAAAGTCGCGGCCGCCGAAACCACGATCGCCAAAGCAGTGAGCAAAGTCAGTGCCATGCCTGATAGCGTCTCAGCCCTTATTCCGCGCCAGATTGCCCGAGCGTGGTCTGGATCATCCTTCAGCGCTGCTTGATGTGTCCGGTGCAGCTCTTCAACTTCCTGCCCGGTTTGCCAGAAGAACAAGTACGGACTGATGGTAGTGCCAAGCAATGCCACCACCGCCATTGCCGCTGCCTTGTCGAAGGTTAGCCCCGGGTTTGTCAGCCCGGCCAGCACCGCGCCCCAATCCAGACCGGCGGCGAACGGGACCATCAGATAGGCCAACAATGACAAGGTCGCCCATTTGAGCACAGATGCATACTTTGCGTAGCTGAGGAACACTTCGAGCCCGACAGAAACCACAGCGAACGCCATCGTATAGAGCCCGATGCTTCCCGGAAGCACCAGATCAAGGGCTGCAGCCATGGCACCAAGGTCTGCACCGATGTTGACGACATTGGCTACTAACAGCAGCGTCACGGCGAACCACAGGACTGCGATGGGATAGCGCAGTTTAAGATTGGCAGCTATTCCCCGCCCGGTAACGGTTCCGATCCGGGCGCAGACGAGTTGAATCGCTGCCAGCAATGGATAGCTGAGGATCATTGCCCAGCCGAGGCCATAGCCAAACTGGGCGCCGACCTGGGTATAGGTACCGATCCCTCCGGGATCGTCGTCCGCCGCCCCGGTCACCAATCCGGGGCCGAGCTTGTCGCGCCAGCTGGCCTTTCTGGTCGGGACCGGACGCCGGCTCATGCAGGATTGAGCGCGTTGATCGCCGTTTGAACCCGCGCCTCTGCCTCGTCGCGCGGGAGCCCTGGCGGCACGACATCGACGACGCGGTAAGTGATGACCCCGGAGCGCTTCCACCACCGGTGATAATAGGGGCCGGAATCAACGGCGATCGCGACGACCGGTAGTCCGAGCAGCTTGTATATTCCGGCGAACCCAGCCTGCAGCTTTGGTGCGCTACCATGTGGCACCCGCGTCCCCTCAGGAAAGATCACAAGCGGGCGGCCTTCTTCGCCGCTGATCCGCTTGGCCGCAGCCATCATGTGGCGAAGCGCCTTGGCGCCTTGATCCCGCTGTACTTCAATCAGTCCATAGCGATCACCGACCAGCCCCCACAAAGGAATGCGCATCAGTTCCGCCTTGGCAAATACCCCCGGGCGATGCAGCAGCCGGGCCAGGTCGATGGCTTCAAAAAAGCTCTCATGCTTGATCGCGACAAAGATCGGGCCAGCCGGAATTTCCCCTTCCAGGCGCACTGTCAGGCCCAACAGGTAGCGCATGCACCAGCGATGCCACCGCGCCCAGCGATCGACCATCCAGCGGAACGTCTCGTCTTTGCCGAACAGCGCGATGGCGCTGACGATCACGATAAGCACGCTGCCGGCATAGAATACCAGATAGAAAGCAATCGAACGAACGATGTCGAGCAGGCGGGCCATGGTATCAGATTCCGATCGCACGGGTGATGCGGCGCGCCAGCAGCTTGTGGTATTCCAGAAACAGCATCCGCAGGCTTGGCCGGGTCGGAACGGCATCGGGGATGATCGTCACATCATCCGGCACCGTCCTGCGCAGCTCCAGCACGGCGCGGCGCATATGCCAATCGCTGGTAACCAGCCGGATCGAGCGCATCCGCTGCGCGCTGATCCACTCCGCCGTTTCCGTGGCATTGCTGGTGGTGTCGGTGGCGGCGAAACCCAGCGTGACGCAGCAGGCCATCTGACGGCTGCCAATCTTGTACTGGGCGGCAAATTCGTGCGGCTTGACCTCGCGATCAACGCCGGAAACCAGCAAGCGCGGGGCCCACCCGCTGCGCAGCGACTCCAGGCCGCGGTCGATCCGCCCCGCCCCACCGGTAAGAACCACCACACCATCGGCCCGTTCCTCGCCCGCCGGCTGCGGCAAGGCCACGGCAAACCAGACAAAGCCCAATGCCCAGGCGAGCAGCAGCAACGAGATGATGCGCCGTGCCATACCGCTACAGCATCTTGCGCAGGGCGCGCAGTACGGTGATCCGCGCCGTAAACATTGCCAGCACCGCCCCGGCAAGAGGGATCAGCGCGAGCAAAACCCAATCGAGCCAGTCCAGCGCGCCAGAGCTGACAAGCCCCGCTTCCAGTCCGCCGAACCGCCGGCCTAAAAACAGCACGACAACCAGTCCCATAGCCAGGCCAATCGCACCACCGCCGGCGGCATCGAAACCGATTGTGCGCTGGAACACCCGAGCGATCTGGCTGTCAGTACCACCGAGCAGGTGTACGATCTCGATCGTCTCACGGTTGGTGCCAAGCGCCGTGCGGACCGCCAGCAGCACTGCTGCGGCAAGCGCAAATCCCAGCAGCGCAATCAGTGCGACCGCAAGCCATTGCAACGAATCGATCGCGCCAAACACCGGTTTCAGCCAGCTCGACTGGGCATCGACGCGCGCTGCTGGGGCAACCTGCCTGACGATCCGCCGCAACCCGCCGAGCGCCTCTCCATCCACCCGCTCGCGCATGCGCACGTCGATCAGGGCCGGGATCGGGATCTGATCGTTCGCAGCCCGCACGCCCAGCCACGGCTCGATCAGCTTTTCGACTTCGTCTTGCGAAACGATGTGAACGTCCGTCACCCCCGGTGTGGCCTGCAGCACCCTCGCCGCCTCCTTGGCCTGTCGCCCGCGCTCGGCGGGATTGGCCTCGACCACCTGAACCGTTACTCCCCCCGACAATGCCTCGGTTGCATTGCTGGCGGTATTGGCCAGCGCCAATCCCGCAGCCGCGGCTATTACGGTCAGGGCGACCATGATCGCGATCACCCACGGCATGGGGCCTGCCAGCCGGCCCTGAGGCATCAGCTGCGGCCCGTCGCCATTCGAGAGTTTGCGCAACCGCCCGATATAGCCATCACTCGGCGATGTGGATTGAGCCTCGCTCATCGTTCAGCTCCGCGATCCGAAAGCGGGACTGGGCCGCGGAGGATAGCGCAGCGCCCCGGTCGGGTCAGACAACCGGCCCTTGTCCAATCGCATAATGAGCGATTCAGGAACCTTCTTGAGCAAGTGCACATCGTGGGTGGCAACCACCACGGTGGTCCCCATCCGGTTCAGCGCTTCGAACAGCCGCAACAGCTTGATCGCCATGTCAGGATCGACGTTACCGGTCGGCTCATCGGCGATCAGCATCTCCGGACGGCCGATTACCGCACGGGCAATGGCAACCCGCTGCTGCTCACCGCCCGAAAGCTGGGCGGGCAAGGCATGCATTCGTTCGCCCAGTCTGACCCATTCCAGCATGTCGGCAACCGGTTTGGTGAGATCCTTCTCTGCCACCCCGGCTACCCGCAGTGGCAGCGCAACGTTGTCAAACGCAGACATATGCGGAACCAGCCGGAAATCCTGAAATACCACCCCAAGTCGCCGCCTGAACCCCGGCAATCGCTCCCGCGGTAGCGTGATGGCATCCGTGCCGAACATCCTGATCATCCCGCGTGACGGACGCTGTGCCAGATAGAGCAGCTTCAGCAGCGACGTCTTTCCCGCGCCGCTGGCGCCGGTCAGAAAGTAGAAGCTGCCGGGATGCAATGTAAAGGAGACGTCGCTCAACACTTCGCGGTCGGTCCCGTAACGCAGACCGACGTTGTCAAAATGAACAATTTCCCCGTCGGTGTTCTTAGTCATGGATCAGGGGCAGTCCGGTGCGTGATAGGGGTCGGCCCGGGCTATAGCGACCAATCCATGTGGAAAAAAGGCCAATGGCGTCGATCTATCCCCGGTTAGGCTTGCCGCATGGCCGCTTGGCATGCTTAACGCAAGCATCATGATTATTGCCTGCCCCGCCTGCGCCACGCGCTATGTCGTTCCAGACAGTGCGATCGGCGTGGAGGGACGGACGGTCCGCTGCGCGAAATGCCGCCATTCATGGTTTCAGGATTGCCAGGAAGCGCCGGCGCATCAGCCGCCGCCCGCAGCCCCCGCTCCTCCGCCCCCACCGGCTCCGACGCCGGAACCGGCCGCAGTAGACCCCGCTGCACCCCCGATCCGGGCCGGATGGGATGAGCCCGGCGTGGTCGAACGATCGGCAGCAACCGCGCCCGCAGCAGAACCGGCCGCAGCAGAACCGGTGGAGCGGGTTGCTCCGCCGCCACTCAGCTTCAATACGGAAACAGTCGGACCGCCGCCGGTGACCGTCCCGGTGGCGCGCTATGACGACACGGCAGTATCGCAGTTCGATCATGAGCCGCCATTTCGCCCGCGGCGCAATCCGGCCAAGATGTGGACATTGGCCGCCGCACTGTTTGCGGTTGTTGCATTGGCGGCAGTCGGGGCGACCGCCTGGTTTGGGCTGCCCAGCTGGATGCCCTTCTCGCAACCGATGTTCGCCGAAGACCAGCCAGGCCTGAAGCTGGACTTTCCGGCCAAGGATCAGGGGCAACGGCAGTTGCCTGACCAGAGCTGGTTTTTTGAAGCCAACGGTACGGTCACGAATCTCTCGCAGACATCGCGCTCGGTCCCGCCAATCCTGGTGGTGCTGCGCGATGCGCGCGGGCGGGTGGTCTATACGGCAGAGATCACTTCGCCCAAGCGGGTCCTGTCGCCGGGGGAAAGCGTATCGATCAACGAAGCGTTGGTTCCCGTGCCCAAAGCCGCGGTCAAGGCACAGTACGGCTGGAAGCCCGGTAGCTGATCCCTATTCGAATTCTACCGTCACGTATCGGCCCGGTCGTTGCCGGACTTGCCTGCGTGCGCCGCCGTCGGGTGTTTCGGGGCTGGACGTATCCGCGCGCAGGATTTCCGCCGTCGCCCGGGCCGAGATCCGGGCCTGGGTCGGCACCGGCTCGTCCCCCGCCAAACCGGGCGTTCCGGATACCAGCAGCAAGGCCATCAGCGTCATCATGGCGCATGGTGAACGCGCGATTCACCATCCGCGCAACACTGCTGCCGATGCCGTCCGATTGCGGGACAAAGCGCTGTTTCACGTTAACGCCGGTTTGGGCCTTGCAGCGGGCCACCCCCTTTGCTAATGGCCCGCTCCTACCCCCCCCGGGGCACCTCGAATCCACGCGATTTCAGGCCTCGTTGATTTAGCGGTCGTGGCGGAACTGGTAGACGCGCAACGTTGAGGTCGTTGTGGGCGAAAGCCCGTGGAAGTTCGAGTCTTCTCGACCGCACCAATCACCCAGATAAAGACACTGACAATCGCCTCCGGGCGAGGATGCGCGCGGAATGGCGCAGATCCCGCCGCCGGACGTGCGCGCCCGCCGGTGGCTTCGCCGCGTCTCCTGGCCTTTCCGGTTTCTCCGTTCCGCTATGGTCGAAGTTCAGCCCCATGCCGGCTCTTTCAAACCAGACCCGCGGATCGCCCACCCCCGCCGCCCGCGCTTCGGTGTGCAAAGGTAACAAAGCTCCACGGGGAGCGTGCTTTTGCTGTAACCTTATGTCACCTTGCGTGAAGTTTCCAGCAGAAGCCCTTGGCGGCGATCGGCGATGAGGAGCGGCAGCAATCGGCATGGCGCGGGCAGCCTGACAGATCGGCGCGGTGTAGGACAGGGCGCGGTCATGCCTTTGGCAGCGCGGCACAGCATGCGCGATGCCGGGTCTGCTGTCCCGAAGCCCCGGTCACTTCATTGTGCCGTCAGTCCAGCACTTTCAGGTCGCGATCCGGAGAATTGGTCTGATAAAGGATCAGGATGCCATTTGCGAAAAATTTCCCTCGTCAAAATACCAAATCTCGTCATTTTGACCATCTTCCAAAAGTGCATAGACAGCATTCACATCAGCCTCCGGCGGAACATTGATTCCAAACACATCCTCAGTATCTTTAGAGCTTTCATACTCGCAGCCATGAATAGCAAAAGCAGGCCACCGATTCTCAAACTCCACCCTCTCAATTCCACGACGTAATAATATTCTATAGGTATGATTTCCGCTTGATTTTGAAACGAAATCAAATTTAAGAATTTCATTCTCCTCGATCAATGCGACTTCATCCAAGTAACTAACACCATAAGCATACAATGGGATATTTAAGATTTTAAAATTTCCATTTCTGCTGGCATCCACCCAAATCCATTCTCCGTCCATACCATGCCAATCTCCGGGATTCGTGGGGAACAATGCCTTTAGAGTTTTTGTCATATAGCCTGATTCCAAATGCTCTCTTTATCCATTCAATAGGATCTCAGTTACCTTTAGAACGGTTGTATTGGAGACATGAATTTCCAGTGTTCTCAGGAGTGTTATTACCCCTCTCCCCACCACCTTTTGGATTGCGTGGAGCGATATGATCTCCTTGAGGGGTGCCTGCGCGTTTTCAGCAGTAGATACACCGACCACTAGCGGCATCTCGCTCGGCCGCCCGGGTTTTTGGCGAAATTCTATTCCCGGCACCAGGGCCGCCCGTAGTGCGGTGTTCTCACCCGTCCGGCGGCATCTGTAAAGTCTTGCCATCCGGGTTCACTCTTGCCGTCGTCCGCGCCGCCCCTGATTTCGCAGCAGCCTTATCTTTGAGTGCTGTCTTTGCCGCAGCGCCTCCAATCGATACGTCC
>JAFLDC010000115.1 GCA_017302775.1 Sphingomonadales bacterium | reverse complement strand
GCCAGCGCGGTGCCGAATAGCCCAGCGTCACCACGCCATAAGTGATGTGCGTGGAATCGAACCAGTGGTGCGTGATCGGTGGTTCAGGATTGTTGCTGGCAGACCCGCGATGCATGAACGCCGAAGGACCCAGCGCCGGTTCCGCAACAGGTCCGCCATAGAGGAACACGCTGCCACGCCCCACGTTGACATCGACCCGCGCGGAAAGCTCCATGAACAGATCGTGCGGATGCTGGCGATCAACCAGCGGCAATCCGCCTGCCGTTTCGCCCGTGGCGAACAGGTTGGGATAGCCCGCTGCATTCATCGCCGGTTCAAGGCTGGCCATGGCCGAAAACTTGATGCTGCCCCATTCGGTGCGCCGATCCGCGGTAGCCATCGCCATCGACGTGACATAGGTCTTGCTGTCGCCGCGCGGACCCTTGTGGTCGGTATATTGCAGCGAGACGGCGCCGTGTACCATGAACATCCATTCGCCGCTCATCAGGTGCAGGCCGGGCATAGCTGCTTCACGGCCCGGCAGCCGCGCCGTGCCTGAGCCGGGGAGGAAAGGCCGACGCAGATCGTCGGTATTGATCACGGTGGTCGTAACGGGTTGCTTTGCCGGTGGATCAGTCCGGTGCCCATCGTGTGACGACTCGACGGGCGGCGCAGGCTCTGCTGCAGGCGGGTGGTCACCGCCATGGCCCTGATGCTGCGAGTGGTCCTGCGCGAGAGCAGGCGACGCGAATGCGGTTATGCCCAGCAATGCCGGGATAATTGAATGTTTCATTGGTCTGTTCCAGGTAGGAGGATGCATTGCAGCAGCGCGGTGGCTGCCGATGACTGTCCTCATACCCTAGGCGGGGGTGTCGCCGGGGAAGTGACGGTTCCCGCAAGGGTGCGCGGCGGCGTGCCGATCGCCGGCAAACCTACCTCCGCGGGGCCTGTGGACGCCACCAATGTTGCTTCGACCAGCGGGACGCACCCAATGCATTGGTGCTTTTCGAACGCGCTTGTTGGAACCGGAGCAGGTTGCTCAGGGTGACCATGGCAGGACGCAGTGGCAACGTCGGCCGATCCGCCTGTGGGCATCGCGCCAAGCGGCAGCGCCGCCATTGGCATGGCCAGACATGCCAGTAACACAGTCAGGAACAGCCGCTGGAGCATCATCCCGGCCTATAGCCGATCAGACATTGAACTTGAAGTGCATCACATCACCGTCCTGTACGACGTACTCCTTGCCTTCCTGGCGTAGTTTTCCGGCTTCCTTGGCGCCGTGCTCTCCGCCCAGCGACACGAAATCATCAAAGGCGATTGTTTCAGCGCGGATAAAGCCGCGCTGCATGTCGGAATGAATCTCGCCGGCGGCATCGGGGGCCTTGGCGCCCTTGTGCACGGTCCAGGCGCGGGCTTCCTTGGGGCCGACGGTGAAGAAAGTGATCAGGTGCAGCAGATCGTAGCCGGCACGGATTACGCGGGCGAGGCCGGTTTCGTGCAGGCCCATCTCCTCCAGAAACACCATCCGCTCTTCGGCATCCATGCCGGTCAGCTCGCTCTCGATCGCGGCGGAAACAATCACCGCGTTGGCACCTTCGGCCTGAGCCTTTTCAAACACCTTGGCCGAAAACGCGTTGCCCTCGGCCGCGCTCTCTTCCTCGACATTGCAAACGTAAAGCACCGGTTTGGCGGTAAGGAGCTGGGCCTGGTTGAACACCCGCAATTCGTCTTCGCCCTCTGGCCGGGCGAGGCGGGCCGGCTTGCCATCGCGCAGCAAATCAAGCGCGGGTTGCAGAACCGCAGCGAGCAGCTTGGCCTCCTTATCGCCCTGAGCGGCCTTCTTCTGCGCGGCAGGAACGCGCTTTTCCAAGCTTTCCAGATCGGACAGCATCAGTTCGGTCTCAACCGTTTCCGCGTCCGACACCGGATCGATCTTGTTGTCGACATGCTGAATGTCATCATTCTCGAAGCAGCGCAGCACGTGGACAATCGCATCAACCTCGCGGATGTTGCCGAGGAACTGGTTGCCCAGACCTTCGCCCTTGCTGGCCCCGCGAACCAATCCGGCGATGTCAACGAAGCCAAGCTGGGTCGGGATGATCTTCTGGCTGCCGGCAATTTCGGCCAGCTTGTCAAGCCGGGGGTCGGGCACGCCAACGTTGCCGACGTTCGGCTCGATCGTGCAAAACGGATAGTTCGCCGCCTGCGCCGCCTGCGTCTCGGTCAGCGCATTGAACAGGGTGGACTTGCCGACATTCGGAAGGCCAACGATACCGCAACGAAAACCCATCACTTACTCCGCTTGTGCGTAAGCGCGCGCCAATAGCGAGGGCAGGGAGCTTTGGCCAGTCAGTCCTGCGCCGCCAACCAGCGGCTCGTTTCGTCGGGGTCGGAAAACCGGATGATTTCTCCGCCGAACCCATCCAGCGCCCGCCGGTTCCGTTTGCGCCAGGCGCTGCGAAACCGAAGGACGTAGAACAGAAATTCGAGATTGAGGTTTTCCGGGCAACCATCGGTCATATCCGGCCTGGCCGCGCCGCGATATTGCCACCACCGTTTGAAAACCCGGCCGAGGCAGAGCCAGGTCGGATAGTCCAGCCAGATCACGGTATCGGCGCGCTTGATCCGGACGGGCAAGGTGGACCCGTAGTTGCCGTCGATAATCCATCGGGCCTGAGCCAGAACCTGTTTTACCATCCCCAATGCTTCGTCCCGGTCCCGCTCCTGCCAACCGGGCAGCCAATGTATCCTGTCGAGGTGGAACAGGGGCAGGCCCGTGCGGGCTGCCAATTCATGCGAGAGCGTAGATTTCCCCGCCCCGGGTGAGCCAATGACAAGGACGCGCTGCATTGACGGCGCCTTACCCCGATCGGCAGCGAGAGACTACCCCGGGCTTCCATGTGATTGCCAGGCGCGCCACCACAGGCGCAGAACCGGCGGCCTATGCCGCCAGGCGCAGGGCAAGATCGCTCATGAACCGGGCATCATCGCCCTTGGCCAGCCAGTCCGCTTCCGCCGAAACGGCGCCCAGCATGTCGGCAAGCGGGTCCATTTCGGTTTTGCTATAATTGCCCAGGACATAGCCCGTTACGCGGTCCTTGTGTCCGGGGTGGCCGATCCCGATCCGCACCCGTCTGAAATCGGGGCCGAGATGCTGATCGATCGAGCGCAGTCCGTTGTGTCCGGCGGTTCCGCCGCCGCGCTTTACCTTGACCTGGAACGGGGCCAGGTCCAGCTCATCATGAAACACCGTCAAGGCATCGACGCCAAGCTTGTAAAAGCGCAGCGCTTCTCCCACCGAACGTCCACTTTCGTTCATGAAAGTGGCGGGTTTCAGCAGAAGGACCTTCTCGCCGCCGATCCGGCCTTCCTGGACCCAGCCCAGAAATTTCTTCTGGACCGGGCCAAAGCCATGCACCTCGGCCATCGCGTCAACCGCCATGAAACCGACGTTGTGCCGGTGAAAGGTATATTGCGGTCCCGGGTTGCCGAGACCGACCCAGATTTGCACCGTAACAGCCGTCAGCTGCCGCCCGCCGACCGGAGGAACGCCATCTGAGCATCGTCAGAACGCTTGAGGCATTCCATGGTCTGCACGGTCTGATCATCGATGCTGAGTTTTCCGGCGGCAGTCCATTTCGCAACGATTTCTTCGTTCAGCTTGGGGTTCGCGGGGCCCATATCGAGCCGCCCGATAAAGTAGGCCAACGAACGTTCGGAACGGCTGCGCAGTTTCATCGACTGATCACGATTTTCAGCGGTCAGATCGGGCTTTTTCAACTCAGTCAAAGTTCCGGACAGAACCTTCATCACCCGCACCGTGCATTCAAGATCACTCAGTTGGGCAGGCTGGCTCTGCGCCTGGGCAGTGGCTGCGCCCAGCAGCGCAAGTGGCACAGCAGCGGCAAACAACACTTTCTTCATCGTCATGTCCCCTTGTTGATTACTTGGTTGCAGGCTTGGGCGGAGCCATGGACTGCAACACGGCCTGTTGTCCAACTTCGGAATCGCGCATGCACACCGCCATTTCTGCGGCGCTGACATCGCTGGAATTCGCGCGCATCTTTTTATATTCGGCATCACCGGCAGCAAAGTGGTTTGTTTTGGCAAAGGCCGGACCAAGCCGCCCCGCATAGTACGCCGCTGAATTGTTCGCCAGCACGACCAGCGCCGCTGATCGCGTCCGCTGTTCTTCGGTGCGCGCTTTGTCTTCTGCCCCCTTGCTGGCCATCAGGCGTAAATCTAACATCCGCATAAAGCAGCCCATATCGCTGGGCCGGTCAACCTTTGGCATGGGCGCAGGAGCAGTCTTCGGTGCAGGGGTCTGCGCGACCACTGGTGCGGCCAGCACGGCCAGCGGGAAGAAAAACGCGGCAAAACGAGACATAGCGGTTCCTCAAGGTTCCTGAGCGGGTCCAGCACAGACCTGCCCGGCAAAAAGCCGGACCGTGTTGCCACGGCCCGGCTGAATGGCGGCTGACAAAGCCGAACGGCAAATGGCCGAAGCTTATGCGGAAGCGTCGGTCTTGCTGTTGTCACCTTCTTCGCTGCGCAGGCCCGAAGGCGCGACGATGGTAGCGATGGTGAAGTCACGATCGGTAATTGCGCTGCTGACGCCCTGCGGCAGCTTGACGTGGCTGATGTGGATTGAATCGCCAACATCGAAACCGGTAACGTCGATCGCGATCTCGTCAGGGATCTTGTCCGACGGGCAGACCAGTTCCAGCTCGTGACGAACGATGTTCAGCACGCCGCCGCGCTTCAGGCCCGGCGATGCTTCTTCGTTGGCGAACACGACCGGCACTTCGACGTGGACGGTGGAGTCCTTGGACAGGCGCAGGAAATCGGCGTGGAGCGGACGGTCAGTAACCGGGTGGAACGCAACGTCCTTGGGCAGGGTGCGAACCTTCTTGCCGCCGACTTCGACTTCGACGATCGAATTGAAGAAGTGGCCAGTGCCCAGCTGCTTGATCAGCAGCTTTTCTTCAATGTGGATCGCGACGGGATCTTCATTACCGCCATAAACAACGGCAGGGACGCGGCCTTCACGACGCAGGGCACGGGAGGCTCCCTTGCCTGCCCGTTCGCGCGTCTCGGCCGGCAGGGTCAGCGTATCGCTC
This sequence comes from Sphingomonadales bacterium, assembly GCA_017302775.1. The sequence goes on along the minus strand of JAFLDC010000115.1, from coordinate 2,600 downwards.
ATAACTCAAGCCTTTCGAAAAACTTGTTTGCACACTTCTCCGCCACGCCTCCAGGGATGACCATGACGGGAAGCGGGCGCGGTTAGCGGCTTGTCGTCGCAAATGCAAGGCAATCGTGGCGGGGCAATCGTGGCGGGGAAGCGCAGGGCGCCTATTGCAGGCGCGTGATCTTCCAACCACGCTGGGCAAGCAGGGCCGGCAGCCCATCTGTCCCGGCAAGATGGGCCGTCCCCACTGCCACAAACGGCCGGGCACCGCTGCGCAGCAACGCTTCGAGCTGCCGAAGCCAATCGTGATTGCGCCGGACCAGCAACGCATCGCGCAGCGCCGGTTCCGAACCAAGGTCCTGATCGGTCACCCGGGCGATCAGATCAAGATCGCCGCGTGCCCAGGCCTTTTCCAGTTCGCGCAAGCGCTGCCCGTGATCATCGCCATCGCGTACCACGGCAATCAACAACGCCCGTTGCTGGGCCTCCGGCAGCCGGTCAAAGATCGCCAATTGCGCGCTGGCCCCTTCGAATTCCTGCACCGGGCCCGACCACTCCCGCGATAGCGCCCGGTCGATCCCATTAGCCGCATCACTGGGATCGCTGCCGGACAGGGCTTGCTGGAGCATCAGTGCGGCAGCCCAGGTTTCATAGCCGTCCAGTTCACCCGGCGATACACCGCCCGCCTTCAGGTCCGCCGCCAGATCGTCACGCAGGTCGGCCGCCACCCGTTGATCCAGCGGGGGCAACCCCGGGGATCGGGCCAATGCGGCAAAGGCCTTTGCGGTCGCGGCGTCATTGGCGATATCGGCCACTTCCAGCACCAGCCGGTCTGCCTGTTGCAGCGCTGCATCGACCTTGGCCGAGCGCCAGGCGACCGGTGCGGGCAGAGCATGGATGGTGCCAAATAACCATGCCCGCTGGCCGCCCGCACCCTCGACCAGCCAGAGCGCCGGGCGCACCTCGACCGGACGGGCACACCCGGCCAGCGCCAGCAGCGCGCCAAGGATCAGCAGCAGCCTATTGAACACGAACCGCCTTGATCCCCTTCTTGTGCAACATCGTCTGGACACTGTCCTTTCCGCCCAGATGCCCCGCGCCGACCGCCATAAAGACAATCCCCGGCTGATCCAGGCGATCATCGATCCAGCCTGCCCAATTGGCATTACGCTTGGTCAACAGTGCATCGTACAGTGCCGGATCATCGGTTTCGGCATTCAGCATCGCCGCCAGCGCATCGACATCGCCCTTGCTCCAGGCGGTGACCATTTTGCCGATTTCCTGGGGCAGCGTGGGCATGGCGTCGATTACCGAGAACAGGTAGGTCTTCTGCACCTGTGGGGAGAACCCGGCAAAAATGCCGAGCTGAAAGTCCAGCGTTTCCAACCCGATGCGCGGACGGCCCAGGGCCTTGTTGCGCTTGTCGAGCTGGGCTTCGATCCCGTTGTCCATCGAATAGCCAGCCTTTTGCAGCGGCATGGTGGCGAGAACGACCGCAGCGAACCACGGCTGATGGCGGTCAAACGCGGCGGGGGGCAGGCCGATACCGTTCATCGCCGCCTCATACTTGAGCCGCTCTTCCGCGGTCATCCCGTCGCGCAGGCTCTGCCCGGCGGGAAGCGTACCGTGCTTGAGCATCACGGCCAGCGCTTCGCCCTCAGGCACATCGGGGATTTCCGTTACCAGTTCCTTGGATGATTCGAATGCCGTGGCCAGCTTGCCTTCATACCATTCGATCCCCGGCGGCAGCAGGTGGATCGTACCGAACAGATAGATCGTGGTGTCGGCATCGGCAATTTTCCACAAGGCGGGGCGGGCCTGGGTTGGCGCTGCCGCGGGCTGTACCGCTGGTGTTGCGGCGGGGGCGGGGCGCTTGGCGCTCGCCGGGGCCAGCAGTGCGCAGGTGGCGGCGAAGGTAACGAAGACGGACTTGCGCAGGTTCATGAATTCAATCCCAAATTGGCGAACGTGGTGGCTATCATCGGCTAAGCGTGGCTGTCGTCAATGAAAATGCTCTCAATCGCTGCGGCACGTAGCCGTACGATGCGAAAGGCCCGCGGCAGCAGCGGGTCATGCCTGCCGGTTTCAATCGCATTGACTGCCTGGCGCGATCCCCCTGGCTAAGCAAGGTGGAATTGCGCCGGTTTACCCAACATCGGCAACAAGCGTTGTTGACAATCGCACGGTTGATTTGCGGCACTGCATCCGCCAAAGCGCCGGGCCATGAGCCAACCCGCAAAGCCGCTATCGTTCCAGGCGATGATCCTTAAACTGCACGCTTACTGGAGCGCGCAGGGGTGCGTCATTCTGCAACCCTACGACATGCGCATGGGGGCTGGCACCTTTCACCCGGCCACGACCCTGCGCGCACTGGGGCCGGAGCGCTGGAACGCCGCCTTCGTCCAGCCCAGCCGTCGCCCCACCGACGGCCGTTATGGCGAAAACCCCAACCGGCTCCAGCACTACTACCAGTACCAGGTGATCCTGAAGCCGAACCCGGCCAACCTGCAGGAACTCTATCTGGACAGCCTGTTCGCGATCGGGATCGATCCGCTGCTGCACGACATCCGCTTTGTCGAGGATGACTGGGAAAGCCCGACGCTGGGCGCCTGG
>JAFLDC010000114.1 GCA_017302775.1 Sphingomonadales bacterium | reverse complement strand
ATCAGCACCGATCGCGGCAGCGGGTTGTAGGTCTTGTCGGTGAATGGCTGGGGATAGGCAACCACCAGCACGTGCGCCGTGGGGTTGTGCGCCATCCGGTTGTTGCTGACCCAGACGCCTTCATTGGCCATCACCATGATGCCGGTGCCGCGCGGCACACCGGCAACGATGTTGCCTTTGGGGGCGAAGTTGGGCGTATCGTTGCCGACCACCATGTTGTTCTTGATGATGGTGTTCCCTCCGCCCATCACCGGCAGGTTGGGCAGATCGAACACCAGGATCCCGCCGGTATTGCGGGTGACGAGATTGTCTGTGACCAGTGCATCGCGGCTGTTCTCGATCTCGATCCCGGCCACGTTGTTCTCGACGAAATTGTAGCGGACGGTGATGCCCTTGGACTGGCCGACATAGATCCCCGCGTCGCTGGCGCCCGAAACCTTGCAGCCATCGACCAGCACCCCGGTGCTCGACACCGGATAGATCCCATAGGCGCCGTTGGTGGTCTTGGCCCCGCCGGTCCAGGTCACGCGGACGCGGTAGTAGACGATGTTGTCCGCGCCTTTGCTCTTGATCCCATCGCCCTTGGTGTTCTCGACCGCGAAATCGCGCAGGGTCACCTCGTCCGAGGTGACCAGCAAGCCCTCACCCGCGCCCTTCTGGCCGGAAAAGTCCAGCACCGTCGCGTCCATCCCGGCGCCGCGCACGGTCACGCCCTTGACGTCAAGACTGAGGCCGTCGGTCAGTACGAAACGGCCCGCGCTGAGCTCGACCACATCGCCCGGCTCGGCGACGATCAGGGCCTCCTGCAAGCGGGTCTGCGCGCCCTCTCCGGCAGCAACAGCGATGGTCTTGGCGTAGCCGGGGGCAGCCAGGGCAAGCGCCGTGGCCGCAGCGGTCAGTGCAGTCAGCATCCTCATGCCGCCGATGATGGACTGACAGCGGTGTAAGTCAAGCCATCCTGCCCTTGCAGGGACGATCACTTCTTCTCTTTGGCGAGCCCGCTCGCGCAGAGCGCGGCACTGCTGGCGGTAACCGACAGGGCTTCGGCATCGCCGACCCGGCGCACGGCTGCAACATAGTCCGACAGGCTCTGCTTCTCGCCCTTAAGCTTTTTAAGCTTGTTGAGCTGGACGAGGGTCAGCCGGTCCGTCATCCGGGTGGCCATGCAGGCGGCGTTGGCGTCGCTCAGCCCTGCCTCCGTCATGGCGCTTTTGACCGAGCCATAGGCCAGCTTGGATGGTGTACAGGCGGCGATGGCGAGCATTGTCAGAACCGCAACGAAACGCATTCCCATTTCCTTGTCATGACGAGCAAAGCGTGAACCGCCGCTGACGCAGCGTCGCGAATGTCGGCTAATGCGCCAGGCCCTTGTTGATATCCTCAACCATCTTCTTGGCATCGGCGAGCAGCATCAGGGTCTGGTCCATATAGAAGACATCGTTATCGACCCCGGCATAGCCGACGCCGCCCATGCTGCGCTTGATGAAGAACACCTGCTTGGCCTTGTCGACATCGAACACCGGCATGCCATATATCGGAGATGACTTGTCGGTCTTGGCCGCCGGGTTCACCACGTCGTTCGCACCGATGATGAAGGCGACGTCGGCGGTGGCGAATTCGCTGTTGATGTCTTCCAGCTCGAACACCTCGTCGTAGGGCACGTTGGCTTCGGCCAGCAGTACATTCATGTGACCGGGCATACGGCCTGCAACCGGGTGAATCGCGTATTTCACTTCCACACCCTTGGCCTTCAGCAAGTCGGCCATTTCGCGTAGCGCGTGCTGGGCCTGCGAAACTGCCATGCCATAGCCGGGGATGATGATGACCTTCTCCGCTTCGCCCAGCATGTAGGCCGCGTCCTCGGCGCTGCCGCGCTTCCACGGGCGTTGCTCTTTCGCTTCGCCATCCGCCGCAGCCTCCGCCCCGAAGCCGCCCGCGATCACCGAAATGAAGCTGCGGTTCATCGCCTTGCACATGATGTAGGACAGGATCGCACCCGACGAGCCGACCAGCGCCCCGGTGATGATCATCGCGGTGTTGTGCAGCGTAAAGCCCATCGCCGCCGCCGCCCAGCCCGAGTAGGAGTTGAGCATCGAAACCACGACCGGCATGTCCGCCCCGCCGATCGGAATAATCAGCAAGAAGCCGATCAGAAAGGCCAGCGCGGTTAAGAGCGCGATATCAACCAGCGATTGCGAATGCCAGAACCCGAAGGTGAAGAAGGCGATCGCCAGCAGCAGCACGACGTTGATCGCATGCCGCCCGGGCAACAGGATCGGCGCGCCGCTCATCTTTCCGGCCAGCTTGAGGAAGGCGATGACCGAGCCGCTGAAGGTAATCGCCCCGATCGCGATACCCAGCGCCATCTCGATCTTGCTGGCCCCGTCAATCGCGCCATCGGCCCCCGCGATCCCGAAGGCTTCGGGATTGAGGTAGGCCGCCCAGCCGACCAGTACCGCCGCCAGGCCGACGAGGCTATGGAATGCCGCCACCAGCTGCGGCATGTCAGTCATCTTGATCCGGCGGGCGATGATCCAGCCGATCCCTCCGCCCACGGCGACCGCGGCCAGAATTTCACCGAGCGATCCGAAATCGGGACCGACATAGCTGTTCTGCGCATCACCCGCGATCATCGGCATATGGGTGTAAAGCGTGGTGCCGACCGCAATCAGCATCCCGATCATGCCGTAACGGTTGCCGGCGCGGCTGGTGCCGGGGCTGGAAAGCCCGCGCAGCGCCAGGATGAACAGCACGCCTGAAGCCAGATAAGCCAGCATGGCCCAGGCGGGAATCAACGCGCCGGGTGCATCAGCCGCACCTGAAAGCATCGCGAAATCCATCAACCGCGATCCTTCTTCTTGTACATCGCCAGCATCCGCGCGGTCACCGCAAATCCGCCGAAGATATTCACGCTGGCCAGCACTACCGCCAGCAGCCCCAGCCATTTGGACGATGCGCTGCCCGCCGCCGCCGCCGCAATCAGCGCACCGACGATGATCACGCTGGAGATCGCGTTGGTCACCGCCATCAACGGCGTATGCAGCGCCGGAGTGACCGACCATACGACGTAATAGCCCACGAAGCAGGCCATCACGAAGATCGACAGGATTGAGATGAAGTCCATTCTGACCTCTCAGGGATAGCGGGCCAGCCGGGCCTTCGCGGCCGCGACGACGTTTGGTTCAAACCTGTTGTGGAATTCAGCGACAAGATATTCGCCGGTGAAATGCAGCATTCCTCGCTCCGATAGCAAGTTGAAGGCGTCAGACTCCTTCTTGTCCACCGCCCAATCGATCAAGCACTGCTCGATCCCGTGCTTCGCCATCTTTTGCCGGGTTCTTCCGGCCGGTTGACGACGCCCGTGTTTCTCTTCGAGCAAACCTTCGTAGGCCGCCAGAACTTCCATGAAACGCGCGTGCAGCGGATCAGCAATGTCGGCGCCTTCCAGTTCGCAGCGGCGCCGGAAGGCCTCGAGATACACCTTTTCATCGCCGAGGCGTTTTGCGTTGGCCATCAACCGGCCAAGTTCCGCTTTGTCGGAATATGAGCTGACTGGTCGCTTCAACCTAGCAGCCTCTCGTTCACGACCTTGCCGCCCTGGGTCAGCCGAATTGCATCGCCGATCTCTTCATCCAGCACCGGCCGCCCCTGTTCCTTGTCCCAGAACGCGGAGAGGAAATTGTACAGATTGCGTGCGAACAGCGCTGAGGCGTCTGCCGCCAGATGCGCCGGGGTGTTCGCATACCCCATGATCTTGACGCCGTGCTTGACCACCACCTCGTCCGGCTTCGATCCTTCGACATTGCCGCCCTGCGCCACGGCGAGATCGAAGATCACGCTGCCCGGCTTCATGCTGGCAATCTGCGCGTCCGAAATCAGGCGCGGCGCCGCCCGGCCCGGGATCAGCGCGGTGGTGATGACGATGTCCTGCCTGGCGATATGGCTTGAAACGAGTTCGGCCTGCGCGGCCTTGTACTCGTCCGACATTTCGGTGGCATAGCCGCCCGCGCCCTCGCCCTCGATCCCGGCAACGTTTTCCACAAAGATCGGCTTGGCGCCGAGCGACTGGATCTGTTCCCTGGTCGCGCTGCGCACGTCAGTTGCGGAAACTTGCGCCCCCAGCCGCCGCGCGGTGGCGATCGCCTGCAGCCCGGCCACGCCGACGCCCATCACGAAACACTTCGCCGCAGCGACGGTCCCCGCTGCCGTCATCATCATCGGAAAAGCGCGGCCATAAAGGTTCGCCGCCTCGATCACCGCCTTGTACCCGGCCAGGTTTGACTGGCTGGAGAGGATGTCCATGCTTTGAGCGCGGGTGATCCGCGGCATGAACTCCATCGCCAAGGCCTCAAACCCGGCTTTGGCATAGGCATCGACCCGGGCGCGTTGGCCGAAGGGATCAAGCCCCGCCACAATCCAGGCGCCGGGATTGGCACCCTTGAGCGCTTTCGGATCGGGCCCCTGTATGCCCAGCACGATGTCCGCCCCTTTGACGGCATCCGTGCCGACCGCGGCTCCGGCCGCGACAAAATCATCGTCGGCAATGGAGGCCAAAAGTCCGGCCCCCGGCTCAACCGCAACGCTGGCGCCCAGTGCGATGAATTTCTTCACCGTTTCCGGGCTCGCCGCGACACGGGTTTCCCCGCTCGCGGTTTCCTTGAGGACCGCGATCCGCATCCGGGCGGCGACTTATGTGACGATCATGTAAATGGTGAACATGGTCACCAGCGCGGTCGCCACCGAACCCCATTTCACCAGCCCGATGAACCCGGAATAAGTGCTTTCGTGTGCCTTCATATCGTTGCCGCTGGCCATATTCGTACCCCTGCTGAGGATGATTTCTAGGTTCTGTGCGGTGCTCTATCGGGCAAACCATCGCGGCTCAAGAGGGGATCCCCCAAGATTGCCCTCTATTCGCAGCCTTAATCGGGTCTTTACCCAATTTGGCTAAGCGGATGTTTCACACGGGTACGGGACTGGCAACGGGAACTATGGCGGACATCGAACAGCGCACATTGATGCTGATCGACGATGAACCGGCGCAAAGCCGGTTGATCACCGCGCTCGCCCAGCGGGAAGGCTGGCGTACCGTGGTGGTCAACGATAGCGAAACCGCGATCGCGACGCTTGGCACGCGCCAGGGGATGCAGCTGAATGCCATCATCCTCGATCAGTGGGTTCCGGGCGATGAGGCCTGTGTGCTGATCGCCGAACTGCGCAGCCGCCGCCCGGCCCTGCCAATCCTGATGCTGACGACCAGCGCGTCACCGCTGCTGGCGGTGGAGGCGATGCGCGCAGGCGCGACGGACTATCTGGTCAAGCCGGTCGCGCCTGACCGGTTGATGCAGGCACTGCGGATGGCGACAACCCGCGAAGCGCCGCGCGACGAATTGCAGCCGTTGACAGAAAAGATGCCGGCCACGCCTGATTTTGACGCAATGATCGGCGCCACACCGGCGTTCCGGTCCGCCCTGGCGGTCGCCGCCAAGGCTGCGCGCGGGCATGGGCCGGTCCTCATTGAGGGCGAAACCGGTACGGGCAAGGAAATGGTGATCCGGGCGATGCAGGCCGCCAGCCCGCGTGCCAAAGCCCCGTTCCGGCTGCTCAACGTTGGCGCGATACCGGCCAATTCGGTTGAATCTGCGCTGTTCGGGCATGAAAAGGGTGCATTCCCCGGCGCGTTCGATCGTCATGTCGGCGCGCTGCAGCATGCCGATGGCGGCACGCTCGCGCTCGATGAAATCGACCGGTTGCCAGCGCCTGTGCAGCAGCGCCTGCTCGAATCGCTGCAACGGGGCGACGTTCGCCCGATCGGCGCGCGGCACTCGTTCCGCATCGACGTCCGCCTGATTGCCGCCAGCAACCTGCCGCTGAAAGACATGGTCGCCGGCGGGCACTTCCTGCCCGAACTGGTCGAGGCGATCAGCGGCACCACGGTACACCTGCCGCCGCTGCGATCACGCGGCGGGGATATTCCTGCGCTGGCGCGCCACTTCCTCGCCCGTATCGGCGAACAGCCCGGCCTGCGCGCACTGGGCATCACCGATAGTGCCCTTTCCCTGCTCGCTGCCTATGATTGGCCCGGCAATGTCCGGCAGCTGCAAGCCGTGCTGTTCCGCGCCGCGGTGTTTTGCGACGGCGATGCACTAACGGCAGACGACTTTCCGCAGCTGTCAGATCTGCTTGGCAGTGACGGCGCGAGTCAGGCACCCGTTCAGGAGGGGGTAGGCGTCATGCTTTATACCCAGGACGGCAACCTGCGCCCGCTGGAAGAGATTGAGGCCGATGTGATCCGCCTCGCGATTGGGCATTACCGCGGGCGGATGACCGAAGTTGCCCGCCGCCTGGGCATTGGCCGCTCCACACTTTATCGCAAGCTGACCGAACTCGGGATTGGCGACGCCGCCTGATTGGTCTATCCTGCTGACCGCAGCACGGAGTTTACGCACTTGGTCAACTGACACCGCCCCGGCGGATTCAACAGCCCGCAGCCGGATCGCGCTGCGCCGACCACTTGCATCCGAAAGGAACTCCCATGCCCCGAATGACGGGAAAAATCTGCGTTGTCACCGGTGCCGCGCGCGGCATTGGCCGCGCCATCGCCCATGCCTTTCACGCCGAAGGCGCCGAGGTTGTCCTGACCGATCTTGACGAGGAGACGGGAATCGCCGCGTCCCGCGCGATCGGTTGCCGCTTTATCGCGCTCGATGTGCGGGACGAGGATGATTGGGCCGCTCTGTCCCGCTCGGTCCCGCAGGCCGACGTGGTGGTCAACAATGCAGGGATTACCGGATTCGAAGACGCGCCGGGTCCGCACGACCCCGAACACGCCAGTCTGGCCGATTGGCGCGCTGTCCATGCCACCAATCTGGACGGCACTTTCCTTGGTTGCCGCTACGCCATCGCCGCAATGAAGGCCAAAGGATCCGGATCAATCATCAACGTCTCATCGCGCTCCGGTCTGGTCGGGATCCCCGGGGCTGCCGCCTATGCCAGTTCCAAGGCGGCGATCCGCAACCACACCAAGTCCGTCGCCCTGTGGTGCGCCCAAAACGGCTGGGCGATACGCTGCAACTCCATTCATCCAGCCGCGATCCTGACCGACATGTGGGAGCCCATGCTGGGGCACGGGCCAGACCGCGCATCGCGCATGGCTGCATTGGTGGCGGACACACCGCTGCGGCGCTTCGGCACCGTGGAAGAAGTCGCAGCCATCGCGGTGATGCTGGGATCGGATGAGGCGGGCTATGTTACCGGTGCCGAGTTCAACATCGATGGCGGGCTGCTCGCCGGATCGGCGGCAAGTCCGGGATAAGTCGGTGCAAGCGCTTCCAATTGCCGTCAATTCTGCCAAATTGCCGATAAAGAGAGCAAACCGGGCGGAACATCTATGATCCTGTGGGCAATTGTGGCGGGTGCGCTGATCGGTTGGGGCTGTGCCGATGGTGCCATCACTGGCTTACTGGTTGGTGGGCTGCTCGGCGCTGGGATGGGTGCCTGGCTGCGCAACCTGTTTGAAGATGGGGTTGCCCGGGCGGTTGAACGGCGCCTGGCCGGGTGGGAACAGTCCGTCCGTCCGGTGCAGAGCGTAGTGCGACCCGAACCGCCAGCCCCCACCCCGCCCGCAACGACTGCTGCAACTGCCGCCATGGCCCAATCATGGACCGATCGGCCACCAGCCTGGGAAGAGCCTGCCCGAACA
>JAFLDC010000113.1 GCA_017302775.1 Sphingomonadales bacterium | reverse complement strand
AATCGCTGCGTTAGCGGCGAAATCGATATCGGGATCAGCATCCGGTCCAGGGACAAGCAAACTCGAAGCAAGCGCTTGCGCCCGCAACGCCGGCGACAGCGCGTAACCGCCAATCTTCAGATCAGCTGTTTTCAGCCAGGACCCGTCGACGTGCCCTACCCAGCCATTGCCGAGTGGGAATTCTGCCGATGCTGCAACCATCCGCTCATTCGCGGCACTGCCGTACCCGCCAATCGCGGAAAGATGGATCGGCTCATCCGGCACGGACGCCGGAATGCGACGATCAATCACGTTGACCACCCCGCCGCTGGCAGACGAACCGTATAGCAGCGATTGCGGCCCACGCAGCACCTCAATCCGCTGGGCTAGCAAAGGATTGACCACCGGTGCGTGATCGACCGACGTGTTCGAAACATCGATCGAGCCAATTCCGTTCGACAACACCCGCACCCGCTCGCCCTGAAGACCGCGCAAAATCGGACGCGACGCACTTGGTCCAAATGACGTGGCCGAGACACCCGGGGTATGTGTCAGGGCGTCGCCGATGCCGGGGCGAGCGTTAGCGACGAGCGCCTCACCCTGCACGATAGCTACCCCAGATATGGAATCTTCCCGGCTAGCCCGACGCATGGCTGTCACCACAATCTCATCATCGCTTTCGTTGTGGTAATCTGAGCGCGTGTCCTGTGGCTCATCCGCTGTTGCAGCCTCAGCGGGGGCAGTCATGACCGACATGGCGAGGATTGTGGCGACGCTGATTGAGGCCAAAAGGCGATGCTTCATGATGACATCCAGTTAGAGTTGCCTGGCGCCAATAGCTGCAAAACTGACAGGTAACAATATCTCATTACAGGTGGAGCCGCGCCCTACCGCTTGCCCGGCACGATCCGTCCGGCGTTCATCTCGTGGTAGGGATAACGAAAAATTACCATATTCGCGGTATCCGGCTTCTATGCGGCACTTGAAGGTACATCGCAGGAACCATGACGCCAGCTCCTTAACAAAAGGGGGAGGCAGCATTCCTGCGTGGAAATCGTTCGGAAATCCGCGCCAGAGATGGATCCTACGCATGATGTGGCCGTTCAATCGAAAACGTCGGGGAAAAAAGCGTCCCAGCAGGACAAAGCTGTTCGTCTGGACCCTCGTGATCACGGGGATCATGGGGATCATCCAGATTGCACTGCCGATTGAAGACATCCACCGCGGCTTGCGGAACCAGTTACGGGCCAGGCCTGCCGATCCCTCGATCGTAGTGGTCGCAATCGACAACAAAACCGTTTCGACCTACGGTAAGGAGCGTTACTCGCGTGAGTACAACGCGCGCCTCCTCGATCGGCTGTTCGCGATGGGCGCCAAGCGGGTCTATTTCGACGAAGCCTTTTCCATACCGGAAGACGCAGCGGGTGACGCTGCATTCGCTCACGCGTTAAGCCGATACAGCGGACGCGTTTTCACCGGCGCGTTGTTCATTCGCCACCACAACGGCAAGAAAGAACCGGTTGTCGCAGCACCCGTATTTAGCGGGAGGACGCCGCTGCGCAGTCTCAACGGTGCAGTGACGCCATTCAATCTTTCCGCCGAACTGGTATTTGCTGACGATATCAACGGTGAGGTCACCCCGTCCATATCAACCGATATTGCTGGCCGGTCGGGACCCGTTGGCTCACGTTACCGTCCAGACTGGTCGATCCAGGCGAAAACGTTCCCGACCATCAGCCTTGTTGATGCGGTGAACGGCAAGGTGGCGGACGATGCATTTCGCGGCAAGGACGTGTTGATCGGCGAGACTATGGAATACTCGTCCGACTATCTGCAAATTCTGGGACAGCAGTGGATTCCGGGTGTATATGTCCATGCGGTTGGCGCGCAAACGCTCAAAGAAGGCGTACCGATCGATATCGGATTTCTTCCCGCCTGGCTGGTTGCGGCAAGCTTGGCTGCGTTGGCGCTGCGGGTACGCGCGAACAAGAAGTTCGTCGCAGTCGCCGCAACCGGCGCAGTTCTTGGGATCTTCGTTCCCTTTGCGCTCGACATATATTTTGTCACGGCTGCCTTTGTTCCGGCCTATGTGATGTTTGGTGTGGTAGTTTATCGTGCCGCCACCTTGCGTACCCTGGCAGCAGCCCGCCTGAAGAATGCCGGATCGCTGCTTCCCACGATCTCCGCCCTGCGTGAGGAGCCCGCGGCAACCGAACGCCCAATCATTGCAATGCGCATTCGCAACTATGCCGCGATTTGTGCGAGTTTTGATACGCCAGTTGACGATGAGCTGGTTAACGAGCTGGCACGTCGTCTTGCTCTGCCCGACAGCAACAGCAGCTTTTACCAGGCAGAAGACGTGCTATATTGGCTGGGGCCAACGCTATCACCGGCTGAACTGGAAGACCATCTTTCTGGCCTGGCGCGGATCATTGAGAGTCATTTTGAGATACGTGGCCGCAAGCTCGACATTCATGTCGCTTTCGGGGTGGAAATGGACTTGATGCGCCCGGTAGTAAACCGGATCGGCCGGGCACTGCTCGCGGCAGACAACGCTGCTTCGAAGCATCGACTGATCCAGTTCAATTTCACAACCAATGACGAAGATACCGCTTGGGAACTGTCGCTCATGACGGAACTCGACGACGCTATCGACGCGGGCGACATCTGGATCGCCTATCAGCCACAGTTCGATCTTCGCACAGACCGGATTTCCGGCGCAGAGGCGCTGGTCCGATGGCAGCACCCCACCCGCGGTGCAATATCGCCGGAAGCCTTCGTCTTGCCGGCCGAATCGCACAAACGCATCAAGCGTCTGACATTTCACATCCTTGAGCAGGCCACCAGTTCAACCCGCCACATCCTGGCGACTGATCCTGACTTCCGGCTCAGCGTCAACATATCCGCCAGCCTGCTGGAGTATGATCAGCTGCCTGCGCATATTGCCCAGATTTTGATCCAAACGGGCTTCCCGGCGTCCAACCTGACCCTGGAGGTTACCGAGTCCGCGCCATTCAGTGAGCATGAAGTCGTAGCGCGGAACCTTATCGGAATCTCCGCCATCGGCATCGATCTCTCCATCGATGACTATGGTACAGGAAATGCCACGCTGGAGTACCTGCGGTCGGTGCCGTGCCAGGAGATCAAGATAGACCGGCGCTTTGTCGGTGGCCTGGTCAACAACGCCAGCGACATGCTTCTGGTTGAATCGACGATCGAACTCGCCCACGGGCTTGGTCGGCGGGTGATCGCAGAGGGCATCGAAGATCCAGAAACACTTGAAATGCTGCGGTCAATTGGCTGCGATATTGCTCAAGGTTATTATTTGGCCAGACCAATGCATCTTGAAGCTCTAACTACAATACTTGAAATCAATCACGCAAAAGTCGCTTAGTCACACGCGTTTCAAGTATTGCCATCGCCTCCCCTGATGCTGAATTGGCATCCTGGCCTCAGCATAAATCGAAACGGCGCCCGCCCGGCAGCAGCATGCGAATCGGCATCCAAGCGCCGCCGCGTTCCGCTCGTTTGCGCACTTTTGCGCACAGCCGCGCCGGACCGCTTGCCCGCTTCAAGCTTGCCAACCCTAACAAACAGCTGAAAAATATTGTAATTTTATGGGCGCAGGCGACAGATTGCGTAAATAGATCGTTATTGCCTTTGGTAAAGAATTCGTTATTCTATGAGTGCGGTAGTTCCCTGGTGGGACCGCTCTCGTCTGCAGGAGAACAAACATGGGCATGTACGACTATCTGGAGCGTTTCTTCGGCCGCCGCTGAGGCGATCCGCAAGTTTCCAAACGGCCTCGGCGAAAGCTGGGGCCGTTTTCGTTTTGATGTACCCTTGGTTGGGGCTTTTACAACGCCAGTCGACCGAGTGACCGATCCAGCATCAGCAACTGCCACAGCAGTCGTCCGTGGTCGGATCGGCCGGAAATGTGCTCCTCGGCAATGGTTACGAGGCGTCGTTGATCGAACCAGCCGGTTCTTGCCAGGGCCGTACTTCCGGCAATCGCCCGTGCACCTGCCGCCAGCGGCCCGCGAAACCACTGCGTGATCGGAGTGACGAAACCCTGTTTGGGCCGATAGAGGATATCATTGGGCAGGTAACGCTGCATCGTCTTCTTCAACAACCATTTACCCTGCCCGCCGCTGAGCCGCATATCTTCAGGCAATCTCGCCGCGAATTCCAGCAGGCGATGGTCTAGCAACGGCTCGCGCGCTTCAAGGCTGACCGCCATGCTGGTTCGATCGACCTTGGTCAGGATATCGCCTGGCAGCCAGAACTTGAGGTCAGCATACTGGGCCCGATCCAGTCCCGAGCGCGCCGGCGCCCGGCGCATCGTGGCCTCCCACTGCTGCTCTGCCCGGTAGTCTCCACGCAGCGTTAGAAATTCGGGTGAGTACAGCGCTTCACGCTGTTCAGGTGGCGTCACACCCACCGCACGGGCATAGCCAGCTTCGCTGGTAGCGGCCAAAGCCTGCAACGTCGCCTTGGCACGAAGCGGACGCGGTGCCCAATCCGCCTTGGGATAGATGGCGCCGAGCCTGCCAAAGAGCGGCCCGCGCCATGATTGCGGCAGCAAGCTGCGCAGCCGGTCCTCGCCATGATGGAACCGGTGCCGACGATATCCGGCAAATGCCTCATCAGCGCCATCACCCGACAATGCGACGGTTACCGACTCACGCGCCAACTGGCACACCCGCCAAGTCGGCAAGGCAGAGGCATCGGCAAAGGGTTCGTCGAACATCGCAGCCAGCGCATCGACGTGCTCGAAATCATCCGGCGAAACGAGGCGGGAGCGATGGTCGGTCGCAAACTTTCGCGCGATCTGGTCGGCATAGGCGGTCTCATCCAGCCCGGCGACATCGAACCCGATCGAGCAGGTTTTAACCGGTTGAGCGCTTATCTCCGCCATCAAAGCGACGACCGCCGAGCTATCGACCCCACCGGAGAGGAACGCCCCAAGCGGCACATCGGATACCATTCTCGACCTGACGGCTTCGCGTAGCAGGTGAAGCAGTTCTGCCTCAAGATCAGCGGGTTTGCCCTTGTGGCGATCGGCGAATGAGATGTCCCACCACTGGCGGGGCTCAGGCAATGGCGCATCATGCCGCAGCAGCAATGCGTGTCCGGCCGGCAATTTCCTGACGTTGCTGAGGATCGAACGATGATCCGGTATGTATCCCCAGGCGAGATAGTCCTCTACTGCCAATGGATCGATTTCGCGCCGCAACAACGGATGCGCGGTCAGCCCCTTCAGTTCAGAAGCGAATGCGATGCTGCCGTCACTGAGCGGCGCGTAGAACAGCGGCTTTACCCCCAGCCGGTCGCGCGCCAGGAACAGGGTTCGATCAGTCAGATCGTATATGGCGAAAGCAAACATGCCATGCAGCCGCGGTAGACATTCTGCCCCCCAACGCTGCCAGGCCGCCAGAATGACTTCACTGTCTCCGTCAGTGTGAAATTCAGCACCTGCCGCACGCAGTTCCTCGCGCAGTTCGCGAAAGTTGTAGATTTCACCGTTGAACACCAGCATCGCGCGGCCGTCGGCAGATGCCATCGGCTGTGGTGATCCGGCCAGATCGATGATCGACAACCGCAAATGCCCAAGGCCCACGCCCGGCGCAGTCCACACGCCTTGCCCGTCAGGCCCGCGGTGAGCCATGACCGCACACATCTTTTCGATCCGTGCCGGATCAACCGGCTTGGCCGTCGAAAGGTGAAAAATGCCAGATATTCCGCACATTGCCGGCTGCGCTTAGCGCCCTTCTCCGATCCGGTCCATCCCCGCACCCCGCGGGCCCACGGATTTGACAAATGAGTCCACGGCTCTTTCGGGGTTTTGACCGTTGCTGCGCTCAGCCGAAATGACCAGCACTGCAGTGTGCTGCGATCGCAACGCCAGCCGGTCAGCGATGATCGCCAGTTTCAGACGAATGTTGCTGCCGGTCAGCACATCGCCATTTCGGTACCAGGTCACGGCCAGACGCTCGCCTGATCCCCGGTAAACCAACAGTTCGCTCTTACCCAAACCGGTGTGCGGCCCTGCACCGGACCATGACCAGTCGCCCCCCGGTACAAACGCCCCCTGCCCGAAACCGGCAGCTTCGCGCCCCTCACCCTGTCCGGCATAGATCGCATAGAAGAGGTCGACGCGCTGACCGTTAGGGTCAGCATAACTACCAAGCAACCGGTGGTCCGCTCCGCTGGCTGATGGTTGCCATGGATATTGGGGAGCATAATCCACTCGCTTCCAGCCGGCCACCTCCGGCAGGTAGATACGCGGCGGCATGGTCGCATTCAGGCCGAGCGCTGCGTGCGACCAGCCGAGCCCGGCAATCGTCAGGACCGCAGCCAGTGCTACGACAACCTTGGCTTGCACGGCGGGAGTTTCCCAGCGGGACAGCCATGCGGCCTGCAGGATCGCGTTGATGTCAATCGCCGGCTCACCCAGGCTGCGATCAAAAAAGCGCCACGACAGGCCGATGACGGCGGCGATGACCACGGCGAAGAAAATCCAGCCGTAGATCAGATGATCGATCCCAGCGGCGCGGTCTGCCCCGATATATTGTGCAGCGTAGATTGTTCCCCATGCCCTGACGCCGTTGGCCAGTATCGGCACGACCACGCACAGCCCCATGAACAGCGCTCGACGGCGCCACGACCGAAAACCGATGTTGGCCACCAAAGCCCCCAATGCCACCATCGCGACAAGAAACTTGACCCCCGAACAGGCTTCCGCAACCTCGAAAAGGCCGGCAGGCGTATCAATGAACACGCCGTTGATCACTGCCGGGATGCCGCTCAATTGTGTCAGAGCGATCGTCAGTTTGGCGGTGATCATCTGTAACGGAGGAACAAGTTCGTCGCCGAACGGTACCAGGAATATCAGGTAGAACATCGGAAACAGTACCGATACAAACGCTCGCGGCCCCAGCACGATCAGCGCAGTGGCCGGCAGCATGGCCACCACGGCCGACTGGCGGACCAGATCGAACGCCGCAAAGCTGCCCAGCACCCAGCCGAGCAAGGCCAGGGCGAGTGGTGCAAGTCCCCAGACCGACACCCTGGGCTCGCTCCGGGTAACTTCGGGCCAGCGCTGCCAGATCAGCCAGACGAAAATCGCCGGCACGAACAAGATATGATTATAAGTGGAGCTGTTCCACCATTGGCCCGCCATCGCCGCCCAGTCGTTGCGAAACAACGCCATAATGGTCAGCCAAGCAAGCCCAAGCGAAAGCAGCGCCTTTCGCCACCTATCGGGAATCTCGGGCTGGTTCGACTGACCGCCAATTGTAACGGTTTCAGGCGGCACGTTTCTCATGCCTGTGCAGAGCGGAAGGCAACAGCGCTGTGAGCGGATCAAGTGCGGCTTCCCAGCTGAGCTCGTCGATCACGAACCTGCGCGCGCGCAACCCAAGCAGCGCAGATGACGACGGATCAGCCAACAGAGCGAGAACATGATCGATCAGCGCCTGGTCATCGTCGCCAATGGCAAAATGTTCGCCGTCGCAAGCACCTATCCCTGTTGCTGCCTGCGGGCTTAAAACCACTGGCAGCTGCATCGCCATTGCTTCGAGTACCTTGTTCTGAACCCCTCGCGCGATTTCCAGCGGAACGAGCGCAAGGTCTGCAGCAGCAAGCCAGGTGCGAATATCGGCAACTTCCCCCCAAACGCGGCAACCATGAAGCCCGTCCAGTGCCTTCAGAGAATCAGGAGGGTTGCGGCCGACCACATGGTAGCCAGCATCTGGCCAGGATTCGCGGATCGCCGGCATCAGC
>JAFLDC010000112.1 GCA_017302775.1 Sphingomonadales bacterium | reverse complement strand
AAAATGAGGGGGCACGCGGTGGGTGCAGGTGGGACGAAGCTGAAGAACAATCGAAGGAAGATTGCCATGCTCACGTCCGTCCGCGGCCTTTTTGCCGCAACTTTGATCACCGGCTGCGGATTGGCCGCCACACCCGCTTTTGCCGATGAAACCGATCCTCCGGCTGAGATCACCGTCACCGGCAATGTCACCATGGTCACTGATTACCGTTTTCGCGGGCTGTCGCTCTCGGCTGGCGATCCGGCGGTGCAGGGTACGGTGAATGTAAACCATTCGAGTGGGTTTTACGCCGGCGCCTGGGCTTCCAGCTTGGAAGACAGCGCGGTTTACGGCTCGATGGAACTGGACGTTTATGCGGGCTGGACCGGCCCGGTAGCCGATGGGCTGACCGCTGACGTCGGCCTGCTATATTACGTTTACCCCAACGGCAATGTTGGCGATGCCAACGTGTTCGAACCCTATGCCTCGCTGACCAAAACCCTCGGACCCGCTACGGCGAAAGTCGGCGTGGCCTATGCCTGGAAGCAGGATTCGCTGGGCGGTGACGATAACCTTTACCTCTATACCGACTGGGGTCTGGGCGTTCCCAACACCCCGATCAGCATCGCCGCGCACCTTGGCTACACCGATGGCGCCCTATCGCCGAAGCTCCTGACGGGGGTTAGCACCAAGGGCGGGTTCGACTACTCGATCGGTGCCAGTTATGCGATCACCAAAAACCTGTCGGCCAGCGTCAGCTATGTTGGTGTCGACGGCAACTCGATCGATGGGTTCTCCAATGACGCCGTGGTCGCCTCGTTGAAACTCGCGATCTAGGCGCAGTATACGTTGCAAGGGGGCTCGCTCCGGATTGCCGGGGCGGGCCCTTTTGAATAGGGTCTGCGCATGACCAAATTTCTCCACACCATGATCCGGGTAACTGATCCGGATGCGACGATTGCCTTCTTTAACCTGATCGGGCTTGAAGAGGTCCGCCGCTTTTCCAGCGAGCAGGGCAGGTTTACGCTGATCTTCCTGGCGGCTCCTGGCGAAGAGGGCGTGGCTGAGGTGGAGCTGACCTACAACTGGCCGCCGGAGAGTGGCGAGAATGAAATCTACGCAGGTGGCCGCAATTTCGGTCATCTCGCATATCGGGTGGCCAATATCTATGAAACCTGTGCCGCCCTTCAGGCAGCAGGGCATGTAATCCACCGGCCACCGCGGGATGGGCACATGGCATTTGTCAAATCACCGGATGGCATATCGGTCGAGCTGCTGCAGGACGGTCATTTGCCACCGCAAGAGCCCTGGGCCAGCATGGATAATGTCGGCGTTTGGTGACGACCGGGCGCGTTACTGATCAGTGCGGGCCGGTGCCAAACGCAGCAGGGCATAGCCTGCCAGAGCGGAAATCAGCGATCCGAGCAGGATACCCAGTTTTGCTTCGTCGACAAGCTCGGGCTGGCCTGGGAAGCCCAGCTGGGTGATGAACAGGCTCATCGTAAAGCCGATGCCGCAAAGCAGGGCCATGCCCCACAGCTGCACCCAGCTTGCGCCAGCGGGAGCACGCGCGAGCCCGAGCTTTTGTACCGCAAAGATCGAACCGAGAATGCCAATCTGCTTGCCGGCAAATAGCCCGAGCGCAATGCCCAGCGGCAGCGGTGCCGCAACATCGGTAAAGGAGAGGCCCGACACCGAAACACCGGCATTCGCCAGCCCGAACAGCGGTACTACCAGATAGGCACTGAGCGGCGCCATCGCGTGCTCCATCCGCAGCAGCAGACTGCTGCCCTGGCGATCGAGCTTGATTGGCACGGTCGATGCCGCCAGCACTCCGGCCACGGTGGCATGGACGCCGGAGTGGAGCACCGCATACCACAGGCCCAGCGCCAGCAGGGCATAAGGTGACGCCCGCCGCACACCGAAGCGGTTTAGCGCGATCAACCCACCCAGGAACACGGCGGCTACAGCCAGCCAGCCGAGCTTCAGTTGCGCGGTGTAGAACAGCGCAATAATCACCACCGCACCCAGATCATCGACGATCGCAACGGTTAACAGAAACAGCCGCAGCGACGGGGGCGCACGCTTTCCAACCAATGCGAGTACGCCAAGGGCAAAGGCGATGTCCGTTGCGGCCGGGATCGCCCATCCTGCCCGCAGGATCGGCTCGCTTCCCGCGATACCCAGATAGACCAGCGCTGGCAGCGCCATCCCTGCCGCCGCCGCCACCACCGGCAGTCGGCGTCGAGCTGGGCTGGCCAGCTCGCCATCAAGCACTTCCCGTTTGATCTCAAGCCCTACTACGAAGAAGAATAGAGCCATCAATCCGTCGTTGATCCACAAGTGCGCATTGTTGAGTTTGGCTATCGGGCTCCAGCCCCATACCCCGTGGAAGACGTGATGATACGCGTCTGCAAGCGACGAGTTGGCAGCAGCCATTGCCAGGATGGCCACGCCAATCAACAATAAGCCCGCGCCTGCTTCCCCGCCGAACAGGCGATTCGTGAGCGTGGCGATCCTGGAAAACGGATTGTATCTGCGGGTCATGTCGGGCCTGTTACCCGGCACGCAGCGCTCTTCGCAAGGGAATCCGGTCTGGATCTGTCGGTATAGGGCTATGGCTATGCCGATTCGTTTTTTTGGCAAAACCATCGGCTTTGCTTCATCGTTGCCAGTAATTATTTTTGGTTATCGATGAAATGACCAGGATAGTATCGTTATGGAGCGATTTTGCTCCCAATTGCTTGTGGATCGCATTGCAACAACTTGTCGAACGCTTTAGGATTTGACCTTTCACGCAGATGGCATGGGTGTGATCCGGGCATGACAGGGGCAGCATCAGGTTGGCAGACCCTGATTGAAGGGGTGCTGCTGTTTGAACACGAACTGATGGCTTTCGCTGCTTTTTGGTTTTGTGTCGGCCTCCTTGATGAATTTGCCATTGATATCAGCTGGTTGTGGTTGAGATTTTCAGGACGGGTCAAAACCGTCCGGCTGCCAGTAGGCTATGGCGCAGAACCATTGTCGGGCCGGGCTGCGGTCCTGATTCCCGCGTATCAAGAGGCTGGCGTCATCGGGACCACCGTTGCGCACATGCTCAAGGCCTGGCCCCAGAGAGAGCTGACCATATTCGTCGGCTGTTATCACAACGATGCGGATACCGTAGCGGCTGCCAGTGCCGGAGCCGGTGCCGATTGCAGGGTGCGGGTTGTGGTACACGCCGCCGATGGCCCGACGACCAAAGCGGACTGCCTGAACCGCTTGTACCGCGCTCTTGAATTGGAAGAGCGCCGCACCGGACAGCTCTTTGCCTCGATCGTGCTGCATGACGCAGAGGATATGGTTCATCCTGCCGCGCTCCAGGCCATCGATGCCGCATTGATTTTGCGCGATTTCGTGCAGCTCCCCGTCCGGCCTGAGCCGCAGGCGCATTCGCACTGGATCGCAGGACACTATTCTGACGAATTTGCAGAAAGCCACGGCAAGGGCATGGTGGTGCGCGCAGCACTGGGCGCGCCGCTTCCTGCGGCCGGGGTCGGATGCGGTTTCTCGCGCGCTGCATTGGGTCGGCTGGCCGACAAACGGATCGAGGCCGGCGAGGTCGGTCCGTTCGCACCGGAGTGTCTGACTGAAGACTACGAACTGGGCCTGTTGCTGTCGCAAGGTTCGCGCGGCAGTGCATTTGTGCGATTGCGCGACGATTCCGGAGAACTGGTCGCTACCGGATCGTTCTTTCCGGATCGGCTCGATACGGCAGTACGGCAAAAGACCCGGTGGATTCACGGCATCGCCTTCCAGGGCTGGGACCGGATGGGCTGGAGTAGCAGGCCGATTGAACTGTGGATGGCACTGCGCGACCGACGTGGTCCTTTGACCGCATTGGTTCTGGCCGTCGCATACATTCTGCTGATGCTCGATGCGGTGCTGGCGGTACTTTACTGGGCCGGGATCAGCACCCCCTATCAGCTGTCGACCCCGCTGCGGGTTATGCTGCTGGCCAGTTTCTTCGGTTTCCTGTGGCGCAGTGCCATGCGGTGCGCCTTCACCACCCGTGAGTACGGCTGGCGCGAGGGGGTGCTGGCGATCCTTCGCATTCCAGTTGCCAACATTGTCACGATCATGGCCGGGCGCAGGGCGCTTGTTGCTTACTTCCGTTCGCTCAAGACCGGTCAGGTGGTGTGGGACAAGACCGCGCATGACCTTCACCCCGCCAGCGCCAGCCTGCCCAAGGTGCAGGTATGAAACCGCCGCCGCAGCAGCAAACCAACCGCCGGGGGCAACCACTGGCGGCGCTCAGCTTGCTGCTGCTGGCGTGGGTTGGTGCGCGCACCGCGCTTTACGCCGCAGCTCCGCTGCCGGTTTCAGACAATCCGGCGGAAGAAAAGACTGCGCCGCGTTCCGTTCAGCCGGACCCGCTGGCTGATCCGCAAAAGACCAATCGCAGGCCTGAAGAAATACGCCGCTCCGCTCCGCAGGTGTTGCCGCCCGCGCCCGCGCCCGCGCCCCGGGTGACACCTCCGAAGCCGCAAGCCGCGCCAATGACGGCAACCAATGCCGAGAACGAGATCCTATCGCCAAAGGTTGCCGCAGGCCATCAGATGCTGTTTCTGGCAGGGACAGCCGCGATGCCTGTGCCGGAAAATCCAGTGGCGGTCGCTACACCGATTCAGCCGGCCGCGCCGCTCGCTCCCTATCTATCTCACGCCCGGTCTGAAGCGATGCGTTGGTCTGCCGATGGCTGGATCCTCTGGCGTGAGGGAGGCAGCGGCCTTGCCCCGCCAAGCGCCGGGCTGCCGGGCGCAGGCTTGCCATCCGGGGCCTATGGGGCAAGCCAGGCAGGTTTTGTGCTGCGCTACCGCTTGACCCCAAATCATGCGTTCGGCCCACTGCTTTATTTGCGGGCGAGCGGCGGCCTCTACCGGCCGCGTGGCGAGGAACTGGCAATCGGGGTTGCATTGCGGCCGGTTAAAGCGGTTCCGGTTGCTGTGATGGCGGAAGGCCGCGTCATGCGGGCAAGTAGCCGCACTGTCGTGCGCCCGGCCGCTGCCCTGGTCACGCAATTGCCGCCAGCCCGGCTGCCACTGGGCGTCCGGGCTGAAACCTACGCCCAGGCCGGATGGGTAGGCGGATCGGATGCGACCTTGTTTGTTGACGGGCAGCTTCGGGTGGATCGCGCCGTAGCGAAGTCTGGAAACACCGAATTCCGTCTCGGCGCGGGGAGGTGGGGCGGCGCCCAGCGCGGCGCCCGGCGGCTTGACGTCGGGCCCAGTGCGACTGTGGATGTCCCTGTCGGCCCGGTACGCGCCCGGTTAAGCGCCGACTACCGGGTCAGGGTGGCTGGCGACGCCGCGCCTGGCTCGGGAGTGGCTGTTACCTTTTCCGCCGGTTTCTAAACTGATCAGCCTTTTTTTGGACGCTTTGGTGGGCTAGGCGCTGTTCCCAGGAAATGGACGTCTATCTTCCGATTGCCAACCTTGCGGTCAACGGCCTGGTTATCGTCGCGCTTGGTGCGCTGACGGGCATCCTTTCGGGTATGTTCGGGGTGGGGGGCGGCTTCCTTACGACACCCTTGATGATCTTTTACGGTATTCCGCCTACCGTGGCGGCCGCCTCGGCGGCCAGCCAGGTTACCGGTGCATCGGTCTCCGGCGTGCTGGCGCATACAAAGCGTGGCGGTGTTGATTACCAGATGGGCGGCGTCATGGTCGCGGGCGGGGTTATTGGAACGGCGATCGGTGCGGTCCTGTTTCGCTTGCTGCAGGAACTCGGTCAGATCGATGTTGTGATCAATCTGCTTTACGTCTTGCTGCTCGGCGGGATCGGTTATGTCATGGCCAAAGAAAGCTGGCAGGCGGTCCAGGCCCAGAAAAGCGGAGTGCCGTTGTCGCCGCGCAAACGGCGGCATCACCCGATGGTCGCCAGTCTTCCGCTCCGCTGGCGGTTTTACCGGTCCGGCCTTTATATATCCCCACTGGCCCCATTGTTGCTGGGCGTTTTTACCGGGATACTGACAATGCTGATGGGGATCGGCGGCGGCTTCGTCCTGGTTCCGGCGATGCTCTACATCCTGGGTATGAGCGCCAACGTGGTGGTGGGCACTTCGCTGTTTCAAATCCTGTTTGTGACCATGGCGACGACCATGATGCACGCCTTGACCACCAAAGCCGTCGATGTGGTGCTGGCGGTGCTGCTGCTGATCGGATCGGTATCGGGGGCACAGATCGGCGCGCAGTTGGCGCAGAAGATCCCGGCTGAGAAACTGCGCCTGGTTCTGGCTGCGATTGTCTTGCTGGTGGCATTGCGCATGGCGCTGGGGCTGGGATGGCGCCCCGATGAGATTTACACGGTGACACCGTCGTGAGAGTGGTGCTGGCCTTCCTGATGCTGGTTCTGTTGACCGGCGCCCGCGACCCGATCCTGGTGCCGGAGGTCTCGCAGCACGAGATTCAGGTTCGGCAGGGCTTTACCGGCACCGAACTGCTGTTGTTCGGCGCGATTCTGACTCCCGAAGGCGCCCGGGCCGGGCAGGACTATGACATCGTCGTGGTGTTGAAGGGGCCGACCCGATCGGTCGTTCTGCGCGAGAAGCAGCGGATTGCCGGAATCTGGGTCAATGCCGAAAGTACGGAGTTCCGATCCGCTCCCACGTTCTTCGCAGTAGCCTCGTCGCGGCCGATAAGTCGCATTGTCGATGACAAGACCGCTGCGATCTATGAACTGGGCTTGCCGTGGCTGCAGCTTTCTCCGATCGGCGCTTACAATCCCAAGGAGCAGGCGCGGTTCTCAGCCGGTCTGGTCGACTTGATGCGCCGCGAAGGGCTCTACCGGGATGATCCGGGAGGGGTGAAAGTATCTGAGCAGGTGCTTTATCAGGCGCGCATCGGTCTGCCTTCCAGCGTGCAAACGGGCGTCTATACCGCCGAGACCTTTGCGATCACGAAGGGGCGGGTTGTCGCATCGGCGATCAGCCGGGTCGAGGTCAAGAAGCAGGGGTTTGAGCGCGGGGTGGCGCAATTTGCCGAATACAACGGCCTTTTCTATGGCGTGCTGACGGTGCTGATCTCGATCGGCATGGGCTTCATGGCCGGACGCCTGTTCGCTTTGGTCTGACCGTACCGCGTTGCATTCTTAGCCACATATTAACCCTTGAACCCTAAGCAAATCATGCCCGCAATAGGTGTGGGGGCAAAGGGGACGGGTTCAAATCATGCACGATTCCAGCGCAAGTGGGTTTGGTGGAGCGCGTGCTGCGCATGCGGCAGATATCCCAGCCGACGTGGCGGCCCTGGCGCAGCATTCCGGCCAACCCGACAATGCGCGCGATCCGATCGGCATCGTCCTTGAAATCGCCGGCTCAGGCTCGGCGATTGCACTGGACTTGCAGCGACTGCAGGAATGCTCGGGCGACACGGACCCATCGATTGCACTGGCTGGCCAGGTTGGCAGCCAGGTCAAGATCAGGGTTGGCAAGGGTTGGCTGCTCGCCTCCGTTCGTACCCAGCGGCAGGATGCCAAGACACCGGGCGGAATCATGGCCAACATCGACTTCCTTGGCGAAGGCGATGAGGAGCGGCTGACCGGGCGCATCCACTCGTTCCGCCGCGGTGTGACCCGCTATCCTATTCCCGGCGCGCTGATCTATCCGGCAACCAGCAACGATTTGCGGCAGATCTATGCGTCTGACGGGCGGACCTCGATCCAGGTCGGTACTGTCTTTCCCACCCGGGATATCCGGGCAGGGCTCTATATCGACTCCATGCTGGGCAAGCAAGATCGGAAGAGCACAC
>JAFLDC010000111.1 GCA_017302775.1 Sphingomonadales bacterium | reverse complement strand
CCGCCGGCGCCCTGGCGCTCTGGTGGTTCCGCAAACCGATAATCGCGAAGTGGCGGGAACTTAATCCGCAATCCGACGTTCAGGGTGATGCGGATAACACTCCGCCTGGACCAGATCAGGAGCATTGACGGTGAGCGAAGCAGACGAAAAGCGTGAGCGTATCCGCGGCCGTATCGCAGCGTCCGAAGAACGGCTCCAGCGGGAAAGCAGCCAGCTGCCGGCACTCCCCCACCAGCCTGCGCGGAAAGAAGAGCAACGACCTGAAACGATCCGCGCCCTGCTGCGCGATCACCCCCTTCTGGTGCTGGCGGCAGGTGCTGGCGCCGGGCTTGTTCTGGGATCGTTGTTGCCGAAACGCGCCGGATCCAAGGTCTCGGCACGGGCGCTTGGGCTTGCGGCCACGGGCGCGGAGCTGGCATTGGCCTTCAGCCGAAACGCCCGTAACGCTGCCGAGGAAAGCGCACGCGAGGGCCTGCATCGCCTCGACGAGGGCACTGCGCCGCTGCGCCGCAATGCCAGCCGCGCAGTCGGCCAAGCTGGAAGGAATGCCCGTTCGACCGGCGTAAAGCTCGCCAGTGAAGCGATCCGCCTGGCAACAAGACTGCGCAAATAGGT
This sequence comes from Sphingomonadales bacterium, assembly GCA_017302775.1. The sequence continues at coordinate 7,169 of JAFLDC010000111.1, read as the reverse complement.
CACGGGCGAATTGCCTACGACCTAGGTGGCACTTGCCTTAGGGAAACGGCGCGATTATGCGCCGCCTTTCTCTCCTCCCAGGTGCCAGGAACATGACCGAACAGAAACTTCATCTCGTATTTGGCGGTCGGGTCAAAGACCCGCAGACGCTGGAATTCGCCGACCTTGAAAGCATGGACTATGTCGGGATGTTCGCCGATTATGCCAGCGCCGAGGAAGCGTGGCGCAGCGCCGCACGCCGCACGGTGGACGATGCCGAAATGAAGTATGTGGTGGTACACCTCCACCGCCTGCTGCAACCGGACATGATCAAGCGCTAGGCTTGCAGCCTGTGTCTGCGGGTTCAGACTGACCCGCTCCGACGCAGGCGGCAAACGCGCGAGTGTATCGGTTTTGTCCGCAAGGGCCGGGGACAGATGCGTCGCGCGCTCCTGCCGCGCAGCACCTTCAGACGAAATCGATTTTCTGCACCAGATACGAACGGTCACCCGCCGGAACGGTGACTTCGATCTCATCTTCTACGCGGCGACCGATCAAGGCCTTGCCGAGCGGCGAATTGTAGCTGATCCGACCAACCCGGGCATCGGCTTCATAGGGACCAACGATCTGATAGGTCACCGGCTTGTCATCATCGTCCAGCAAAGTCACCGTCGCGCCGAAGATGATCCGATCGCCCGAAAGCGTTGCGGGATCGATGATCTGCGAACGACTGACCTTGTCTTCCAGATCGGCGATCGCCATTTCGACCTGCCCCTGCCGTTCCTTGGCTGCGTGATATTCCGCGTTCTCAGAAAGGTCGCCGTGAGCGCGCGCTTCCTCGATCGCATCGACGATCTTGGGGCGTTCTTCACGCAGCGCCTTAAGCTCGGCAATCAGGCGCTCATAGCCTTCCGCCAGCATCGGCAGCTTTTCGACACTTGCCATCGTAATTCATCCTCCTGCGGCCTCGTCCTCAGCGACTAGAACCCTGTCCCGCGCCGCCAGAGGCTACGGTTCAACGAGTTCGCCGTGAAGGGAAGCGCGTTTGTTTAAAGGCTATAATAGTCCTGCAGCGAGCGCACTTCAAGGCTGGCGCCGCGCAAAGCTGCAATCGCCTGGGCCGCGGCCACAGATGCGGCAGCAGTGGTGTAATATGGCACCTTGCCGGTCAGCGCCGACCCGCGGATCGATTCCGAATCCTTCAGACTTTGCCAGCCCTCGGTAGTGTTGAAGATCAAGGCGACATCGCCATCGATGATCCGGTCAACAATGTGCGGACGCCCCTCTGCCACCTTGTTGACACGTTCGACCGGCAGGCCAGCTTCGGCCAGATGCCGCTGCGTTCCGCCGGTCGCGATCACGGTAAAGCCTTGTTCAATCAACTGCCGGACCGCCGGCAGGATAACCGATTTGTCGCTGTCCTTGACCGAAACGAAGGCCACGCCGCTGGACGGCAAGGCATTGCCTGCCCCCAACTGGCTTTTGGCGAAGGCAACCGCGAAGGTGCTGTCGATTCCCATCACCTCCCCGGTCGATTTCATCTCTGGCGACAGGACCGGATCGACCCCGGGAAACCGGGCGAACGGGAACACTGCTTCCTTGACAGCCATGTAATCGAATTCGCGCTTGAACGCCGGGAAGGTGCTGAGCTTCTCGCCGGCCATCACCCGCGCTGCAATCTTGGCCACCGGCTGACCGATCGCCTTGGCCACGAAGGGTACAGTGCGGCTTGCGCGGGGATTTACCTCGATCAGATATACCTCAAGTGCTTCGGAGCCATCGTCGCGCGGCGTGGCTTTGACCGCGAACTGGATGTTCATCAGGCCAATCACCCCCAGCGAAAGGGCGAGCGCCTCTGCCTGGCGTTCCATTTCGGCGATAACCTCGGCGGGCAGGTTATAGGGTGGCAGCGTGCAGGCACTGTCGCCGGAATGGATCCCCGCTTCCTCGATATGCTGCATGACCCCGGCGACCACCACCTGAGTGCCATCGCACAGAGCATCGACATCGCATTCGATCGCGTCGCGCAGGTACTGGTCGATCAGCACCGGGCTATCGCCGGAAACCTGCACGGCGGTCGCGATATAGTCATCCAGCTGCGCGACCGAATCGACTATTTCCATAGCCCGGCCGCCCAGCACGTAACTGGGCCGCATCAGCACTGGAAAACCGATCCGATTGGCCACAGCCACGGCCTCATCCCGGCTGCGGGCGATGCCGTTGGCCGGCTGTTTGAGGCCCAGATCGCCAACCAGCTTGGCAAACCGTTCACGGTCTTCGGCGAGGTCAATCGCGTCAGGCGAAGTGCCCAGGATGGGGATGCCTTCATCCTCCAGCGCCTGTGCCAGTTTGAGCGGCGTTTGCCCGCCAAATTGCACGATCACGCCGACCAGTTCACCGTTCTGGCGTTCGGTGCGAAGGATCTCGAGCACGTCCTCAGCCGTCAGCGGTTCGAAATAGAGCCGGTCGGACGTGTCATAGTCGGTGCTCACCGTTTCGGGATTGCAGTTGACCATGATCGTTTCATAGCCCGCCTCTTCCAGCGCGAAGCAGGCGTGGCAGCAGCAATAGTCGAATTCGATCCCCTGGCCGATCCGGTTTGGGCCGCCGCCCAGGATCACGATCTTGCGGCGGTCGCTCGGCGCGGCCTCGCACTCCGGCTCACCAAACAATGGCCCTTCGTAGGTCGAATACATGTAAGGCGTAATCGCCTCGAACTCGGCGGCGCAGCTGTCGATCCGCTTGAACACCGGGTGCACGCCCAATTTGTGGCGCAGTGCGCGCACCTCGGCCTCGGTCGTCGCCCCGGCCATCGCCCGCAAGGCATCGTGTAACAGGCCCGAACGGCGCGCGGCGAGCGTTTCACCCAGCCCCCCGGCCACGCCAACGCCGCGCACGGCCAAAACCGCCAGTCGCTTGTCGGAAAAGCCCATTGCCTTCAGGCGCCGCAGCCCGGCTGCATCATTGGGCAGCCCATTCTCCATGACGGCCGCTTCTTCTGCGATGATCTCGGCAATGTGACGCAGGAACCACGGATCGTAATGCGTGATTGCGTGGATTTCCTCGATGGTGAAGCCCTCGCGGAATGCCTGGCCGATGATCAGCACCCGGTCCGGGGTCTGGCGCGAAAGCGCCTCGATCACCGCCTCGCGGCCCTTGCCCTCCAGGCTCAACACGCGGTTAAACCCGTCCAGCCCGGTTTCCAGCCCGCGCAGGGCCTTCTGCATCGATTCCTTGAAGTTCCGGCCAATCGCCATGACTTCGCCCACCGATTTCATCGCGGTGGAGAGCAGCGGCTCGGCGCCCTTGAACTTTTCAAAGGCGAAGCGCGGGATCTTGGTGACGACATAGTCGATCGAAGGTTCGAAGCTCGCGGGCGTCGCCCCGGTGATTTCGTTGGTCAGCTCATCCAGGGTATAGCCGACCGCCAGCTTGGCAGCGACCCGGGCGATGGGGAACCCGGTCGCCTTCGAGGCAAGCGCCGAGGAGCGGGAGACGCGCGGATTCATCTCGATCACGATCAGGCGGCCATCCTTGGGATTGACCGCGAACTGTACGTTCGAACCACCGGTTTCTACGCCGATTTCGCGCAATACCGCGATCGATGCATTGCGCATGATCTGGTATTCCTTGTCCGTCAGGGTCAGCGCCGGGGCGACAGTGATGGAATCGCCGGTATGGACCCCCATCGGATCGACGTTCTCGATCGAGCAGATGATGATGCAATTGTCGTTCCGGTCGCGGACGACTTCCATCTCATACTCTTTCCAGCCGAGCAGCGATTCCTCGATCAGGACTTCGGTGGTGGGTGAGGCATCCAGGCCAGAGCGGACAATCGCTTCGAACTCGGCCTTGTTGTAAGCGACCCCGCCGCCGGTACCACCCAGGGTAAAGCTGGGGCGAATGATCGAGGGAAGCCCGGTGCGTTCCAGCACGGCAAAGGCTTCCTCCACCGTGTGCGCCACACCGCTGCGCGCGCTTTCCAGCCCGATCCGGTCCATCGCCTCGCGAAAGCGCTGACGGTCTTCGGCCTTGTCGATCGCATCGGCATCGGCGCCGATCATCCTGACGCCGTATTTTTCCAGCGTGCCGTCATTGAACAGTGCCAAGGCGGTGTTCAGCGCGGTCTGCCCGCCCATGGTCGGCAGGACCGCATCGGGCCGCTCTTTCTCGATGATCCGCGCGACGATTTCGGGCGTGATCGGCTCGACATAGGTGGCGTCGGCCATGTCCGGATCGGTCATGATCGTGGCCGGGTTGGAGTTGACCAGGACGACCCGGTACCCCTCCTCCTTCAGCGCCTTGATCGCCTGGGTGCCGGAATAGTCGAACTCGCAAGCCTGGCCGATAACGATCGGACCGGCGCCAATGACGAGGATCGAGGAGATGTCAGTGCGTTTGGGCATTTCGGGCCTTATACGGTAAGCTGAAGAGCCCTTCCCTTTGGGGAAGGGTTGGGATGGGGGTTCGACGCTGATTTGCCGCGCTACTGTGGAGCCTCCACCCCCAACCTCTCCCCGCCGGGGAGGGGACTTTTGAGGGAGCGCGTGAATGGCGGGCAAGCGATTGACTGACGTAGCGCGCAAACTGCGGGGCGACATGACCGACGCCGAACGCAGGCTCTGGTCGCACCTTCGCGCCAGCCAACTGGAAGGCAACAGATTTACCCGTCAATATCCGATTGGCGATTTCGTGGTCGATTTCGCCTGCCGTTCGGCGAGGATCGCGATCGAACTCGACGGCGGCCAGCATAGCGATAGTGCCGCTGACGAACCGCGCACTCGCATGATCGAAGCCCACGGCTACCGTGTCATCCGGTTCTGGAACAACGACGTGCTGCAAAACACCGACGGCGTTCTCACCGCGATTCTCGAAGAGCTGAGAATTGCCCGCAACCACAGCTAAGCCCCGTCCCTTGAGGGAAGGTGGTGGGGATGGGTGTACCACGTCCGAATGGCAGTGCTGCCCCTTCACCGTCGAACCCCCATCCCCAACCCTTCCCCACGGGGAAGGGAGTTCATGAGGGTCGAGGGGGTGTCAGTGCATTTGGGCATTAGAAGTGTTCTTCGCCAAGCTTTTTGAGTGGATTAAACGCGAATTCCGTCAATCGGAGCGATTGAGATAGCTTGTTCTGAAACTCTCGATCTCGAGACCCGTAAGTATCTATCTGGATGAATTTTTCGCCGGCGACTTCGACGGCCCGAATTGTTCCATGACATTCTGAATGCCCGACACGGGAATTTTGGTCTTCGACGGAGAAATGCTTAACGACGGCCACTATACACCCTCCTTAGCCAACATCCCCACAAACCGCTCAAACAAATAGAAAGAATCCATCGGCCCCGGCGACGCCTCGGGGTGATACTGCACTCCGAATGCGCGCTTGCCCTTGATCGCGATCCCGCAATTCGATCCGTCGAACAGCGAAACGTGGGTTTCCACCACCCCATCGGGCAGGCTTGTATTATCCACCGCGAAGCCGTGGTTCATGCTGGTGATCTCCACCACGCCGTCTTCCAGTCGCTTGACCGGATGGTTCGCGCCGCGGTGGCCCTGGTGCATCTTGGTGGTCTGCGCGCCGGCCGCCAGGGCCAGCATCTGATGGCCAAGGCAGATCCCGAACACCGGCACGTCGCGTTCCAGCAAGCCCTGGATCACCGGCACGGCATAGACCCCGGTCGCGGCCGGATCGCCCGGACCGTTGGACAGGAACACCCCCGCCGGTTTGAGCGCCAGCACATCGTCCAGCGACGTGTTGCCGGGCACCACCGTCACCTGCGCCCCGGCATGGTCGAGGCTGCGGAAGATGTTGTCCTTGGCCCCGAAGTCCATCGCCACCACGTGCGGGCGCGGGCTGTGGGGCGATCGGGCATAGCCCTTGCCCAGCGCCCAGGTGCCGCCTTCCCACTCCTGGTTGGCGCTGCGACTGACCACGCGGGCAAGGTCCATCCCCTCCAGTCCGGGCCATTCCTGCGCGCGGTGGAGCAGTGCGGGGATGTCAAACTTGCCGTCAGGCGCGTGGGCGATCACGGCATTGGGCGCGCCCGACAGGCGAATCCGGCGGGTCAGCGCACGGGTATCAATCCCGGCAAGGCCGATCTTGCCCTTGCTGACCAGCCACTCGCCAAAGGTGCCGACGGCGCGGAAGTTGCTCGGCGCGGTCACATCCTCCCGCACGATGCAGCCGACGGCGCCATCCACCTGGCTTTCCAGATCTTCCTCGTTAACGCCGACATTGCCGATGTGCGGGAAAGTGAAAGTAACGATTTGCCCGGCATACGATGGATCGGTCATGATCTCCTCGTACCCGGTCATCGCCGTGTTGAAGCATACTTCGCCGACCGCAGCCCCTTCTGCGCCAAATCCCTTGCCCCAGGCGACATGCCCGTCGGACAGGACCAGCACCCCGGTTGCGCCCGCCGGCTGAGGTGCATGCAAAGTGGCGGCGTCGGCCATGAAGGGGCGCTCCGTTCGTAGTGTTTCCAGCAATGTCGCTAAGGCTTGGCGGCTAGACCCCTCGCCCCCCAGCGTCAACCTATGAAAACCGGATTCTTTCGGTTAGAGCCGCACTTTCCCCAAGTACAAACCTATTCGAAGGATTCTCATGCTCCGCGACTCGATCAAGTCTGCGCAGGTTGCCGCGATGAAGGCCGGCGACAAGCCCCGTCTCAGCGCCGTCCGCCTGATTCTGGCCAAGCTGAAAGACAAGGACATTGAATTGCGCACCGCTGCCGCTGTGCCCGATGACGACGCTCTGGTGATCGACGTGTTGCAAAAGATGGCCAAGCAGCGCCGCGAATCGATTGCGCTCTACGAGCAGGGCGGTCGTCACGAGCTGGCCGACGTTGAGAAGGTCGAACTGGCGGTGATCGAGGAATTCCTGCCCCAGCAGATGAGCGAGGATGACGTCAAGGCGGCCATTGCCGCGATCATTTCCGAAACCGGGGCCGCCAGCATGAAGGATATGGGCAAGGTGGTTGCCGCGCTCAAGGCGAAGCACGGCACGCAGCTCGACATGAGCAAGGCCAGCGGCTTGGTGAAGGCGGCCTTGGGGTAAGGCGACAACGCTCCCCCGACTCTGCTCGACACGAGTGGAGGTGCGGCTTAGAAGGCGGTACAATAGGCGCTGAAGCCACACCCGTTCGTGCCGAGCGGACGGCATCCTCCGTAGTCGAGACACCGCGCACACC
>JAFLDC010000110.1 GCA_017302775.1 Sphingomonadales bacterium | reverse complement strand
CACCGGCGGGCCGGGCACATTGGTCACCACCGTAGTGAACGGCGGGGCGACCCGGTTGGCAAGGCCCAGCCGGGTGTAAAGCTGCGCGCCCAGCGCCATGAACAGGGCCGGGCTGACCTTGCTCATCTCGGTCATGTTGCGCGCGCCAATCGCGTCGGTCATCGCCTTGGAATTGACGGTTTGCGAATGGACATAGGCCAGCCGCTCGAGCGGATCGGCGATCTGCGTCCCCAGCGGAGCGATCATGGCCGCCACCTGGTTGCCCATGTCGCCTTTCTCGTCCTTGCCGCGGACCGAGATCGGCGCCATCGCGGTAAGGGTCTTGTCCGGCAGGTCGCCATGTGCGGACAGGTACTTGCGCATTGCCCCGCCGATGATCGTCAGGAACACGTCGTTGACCTTGGCCCCCGGCGCGGCTTCGCGGATCGCCTTGATGTCCGCCAGCGGGATCGAGCGCCCTTCGACCACGCGATTGGCGGAAATGACCGCATTGAACCGCGTGCGCGGGGCGATCATCTCGCCGTGCAGCTTGAAGTCCTTGGCGACCAGCCCCTTGATCGCCTTGGCCACGCCCGGCATGGCCTTGGCCGCGACATCCAGCTGACGCAGCGGGTTGGCCACGTTGTTGAACCAGCTTTTCGCCAGCAATTCGGCAAAATTGGGAACGTCTTCACCCTTCCAGGTATCCGGCTCGTTGGGTGGGGGCGTATTGGGATCAAGCGTGTGGAGCGCCTCCATCAGGTCGATCCCGCTCATCCCGTCGATCGCTGCATGGTGGACCTTGGTGACCATGGCATAGGAACCGGGCACCACGCCGGGGACGTTGTCGATCCCTTCGACAATGGTGAATTCCCATGGCGGGCGAGTCAGATCAAGCGGACGGGCAAAGATCCGAGCCGCCTGGATGCACAATTGCCGCCAGTCGCCGGGTTTGGGCAGGGCCACGTGGCGGACGTGGTATTCCAGGTCGAAATCCTTGTCCTCAACCCAATAGGGATAGTCGAGATCGAACGGCACCCGTACCAGCCGCTGCCGCATGGTCTTGGACAATTGCATCCGGCTTTCGAAGAACCGCAGGATATCCTTGTATCGTACGAACCCGCCGGGCGCGGTGGCCGGGTTGTAGATTAGCAACGATCCGATGTGCATGGGCGATGTGCGCGTTTCCAGCGCCACGAACGATGCATCCATCCCCTGAAGTTGCTTCAAGAATTGCTCTCCCGCTGCGCCCGCTTGCCGGGTCTTGACTGCCATCAGCGTAACACACCGGGGATTGCCGTCAACAAGCGGCTTTTTTCAATGGCTCGCAGCCCCTATCTGCAAGTCATGACCCGCGCCGGACGTCCTGATCTGCCCCATGGCTCAAGCCGCTTCAATGAAGACCGGGCGACGTATACGGTCAAGGGCAGCCAGCCCGATCTGGACGCCGGAACCGCGGCGATCCGTGAGGTGCAGGCCACCTTGCGGCCCAAGCCTGGCGTATACCGGATGCTCGATGCGCGCGGTGATGTGCTGTACGTGGGCAAGGCGCGGGCCCTGAAGAACCGGGTGGCGAATTACCTGCAGGTCGATCGCCTGCCGCTCAGGCTCAAGCGGATGGTGGCGCAGACCCGCAGCATGACGATCGTCACCACCAACAGCGAGGCGGAGGCGCTGCTGCTGGAAGCGCAGCTGATCAAGCGCTACCGCCCGCCTTATAACGTGCTGCTGCGCGACGATAAGAGCTTTCCCTTCATCCTGCTGCGTGCCGACCATGATTTCCCGCGGATCACCAAACATCGCGGCGCGCGCCGGGCCAAGGGCAACTATTATGGCCCCTTCGCCAGCGCCGGATCGGTCAACACCACGATCAATGCGCTGCAAAAGCTGTTCCTGCTGCGGTCCTGCACGGACAGCTTCTTTGCCCGGCGCGACCGGCCGTGCCTGCTGTACCAGATCAAGCGCTGCTCGGCACCGTGCGTCGGGCGGATCGATGCAGCGGGATATGCCGAACTGGTGAGCGAGGCGAAGGATTTCCTGGGCGGCAAGAGCAGCGCGGTGCAGGCCAAACTCAACGCGCAGATGGAGCAGGCCGCCGCCGCCCTTGATTTCGAGACGGCGGCAATCCTGCGGGACCGGTTGCGCGCCGCGACCTTCATCCAGGGCAGCCAGGCCATCAATGCCGAGGGGCTGGGGAATGCCGATGTCTTTGCCCTGGCAGAGAAGGGCGGCCATATCGGTATCCAGGCCTTCTTCATCCGCGGCGGGCAGAACTGGGGGCACCGGGCCTTCTTCCCGGGCCACACCGATGGGGTCTCGCCCGAAGAGGTGCTGACCAGCTTCCTTGCGCAGTTTTATGAGGAGGTTCCCCCGCCGCGCTGCATCCTGATCGATCGCCCCCTGCCCGAGGGTGAGCTGCTGGCCGAGGCTTTGCGCGACGGGGCGGGCGGCAAGGTGGAGATATCGGTGCCGCAGCGGGGCGATCGGCGACGGCTGATGGAACAGGCCAGCCGCAACGCGGTCGAAGCGCTGGAACGGCGCGCGGCGGAAAGCGGCACCAAGGCCCGATTGGGGCGCGAGCTGGCCGAATTTCTGGAACTGGCAGAGCCGCCGCAGCGGATCGAGGTTTACGATAACAGCCACATCCAGGGGGCGCAGGCGCTGGGTGCGATGATTGTGTCAGGGCCGGATGGCTTCATCAAGGGCCAGTACCGCAAATGGAATATCAAGCAGGCCCAGACCAACGATGATTTCGCGATGATGCGCGAGGTGTTCCAGCGCCGCGATGCGCGCGCGCAGGACGAAGACCCGGACCGCGATGGGGGAATGTGGCCCGATCTGGTCCTGATCGATGGCGGCAAGGGGCAGATGAGCGCGGCGCGCGACACGCTGGAGGAGCTGGGGGTTGAAGACGTTCCGCTGATCGCGATCGCCAAGGGGCCGCACCACGGGCGCGAGGGACGCGAGGTATTCCATTTTCCGGACGGCCGCGAAAAGATGCTGCCGGAAAACTCCCCGCTGCTGTTCCACCTTCAACGGTTGCGTGACGAGGTGCACCGCTTCGTAATCGGTGCTCACCGCGACAAACGCAGCCGCGCGATCACGGCCTCACCGTTGGACGAAATTCCCGGCATCGGCCCGGCCCGCAAGCGTGCGCTGCTGTTGCACTTCGGCACGGCGAGCAAGGTGCGCGCGGCGGCGCTGGAAGACTTGCAACGCGCACCGGGGGTAAGTGCGGCGGTCGCGCAGGCGGTGTACGATTTCTATCATCCTGGCGGGTGACCGTTTCCTTCGCGCGGCAGGCGGGAATCCAGCCGGCGGCGGCATGGCGCAACAACGTCCTCCCACCATCACGGCGAGCGCGGTTTCCATTTTCCTACATCCCGCAGCATCCGGTAACTTCGGCTGATGCCCACCCACGACACCCCGCCGCGCCCGGCTGACATCGCTGCACCGGAATTCACCCCCGTTCCGCTGGCGCGCACCCGCCATGATGGCTGGAGCATTCCGCGGCAGACCGCGTTTCTACGGGCGCTGTGCGTCACCGGATCGGTCTCGACCGCCGCGCGGATGGTGGGGATGAGCCGCAAGGCGGCCTATGCCCTGCGCGGGCGGGAGGGGGCGCAGAGCTTCGCCGCGGCGTGGGATCGGGCGCTGGGCGAAGGGCAGGCGCGGGCCTTTGACTGGCTGATGGAGCGGGCGCTGAACGGGGTAACCACGATCACGCTGCGCACCGGCGGAGCCGTGGAGGTGGGGCACGGGCCGGACCGGCGACTGGTCGGTAATCCACTGCGCCAGCCCGCGCCGCAGCGAAAGCCCACGCAAGGTGACCAAAGGTGACACGCTGAGCGCGTTTGCGGGGAACTTTGTAACCTTTGGTCACCTTGCGTGAGCCAGGTGTGCGCTATATCTCCCTTCTTCGACCCGGAGCGAGGACCTGCCGATGACCGACACCTATTTCACCCATCACACCCGTAGCGCCGATGTGGCCGACGACATCGATTTCGAGATCAAGGGGCAGGAACTTCAGTTCGTGGAGATCGAGCTGGACCCCGGCGAAAGCGCGGTGGCCGAGGCCGGGGCGATGGTGTGGAAGGACGCGTCAATCGAAATGAGCACGGTGTTTGGCGATGGGCGCGGTGCAGACGGCGGCTTCATGGGCAAGCTGCTGGGCGCGGGCAAGCGGCTGGTCACCGGGGAAAGCCTGTTCACCACGGTCTATACCCACCACGGCCAGGGCAAGGCCCGCGTCGCCTTTTCCGCGCCGATCCCAGGGGCGATCATTCCGATCAAGCTGAGCGAGGTGGGCGGATCGCTGATCTGTCAGAAGGATAGTTTTCTTGCCGCCGCGCGCGGGGTGCAGATCGGCATCCATTTTCAGCGCAAGATCCTGACCGGGCTGTTCGGCGGCGAAGGCTTCATCATGCAACACCTGTCCGGCGATGGCTGGGTCTTCGTCCAGATGGGCGGCACCATCGTGGAGCGCGAGCTGCGCCACGGGGAGGAACTGCACGTCGATACCGGTTGCATCGCGGCGATGACCGCCAACGTGCAATTCGATCTGCAACAGGTCGGCGGCGTCAAATCGATGCTGTTCGGCGGGGAAGGGCTGTTCTTTGCGCGCCTGCGCGGCCCCGGCAAGGTCTGGATCCAGTCATTGCCTTTCGCGCGCCTGGCCGGGCGGATGCTGCAAGCCGCCATGCCCGGCGGGGTCGGTGGCAATCGGGGCGAGGGCTCGGCGCTGGGCGTACTGGGCAATCTGCTCGATTGAACTCAGGTCCACAGCACTGACAGCGGATAAAGCGCGATCAGCCATGCGAGGCAGGCCAGCACCACGGTCCGCTTGCGGGCCACGGCGGCCAGTGCGGCAACGGGAAAGAGCGACCAGGATATGACCCCCGCACGGATGTTCATCAGCGGGGTCCAGCCGACCAGACTGACCGTGTAGGCAAAGAGAGCGGCGTTGGCGATCAGCACGCCGCCCAGCACGATGGGCCGGACCCGTTCAAAGTGAGCGTCGAAGTCTTCTTCGTCGTTGTCCGGGAAAATCAGTGCGGCGCAGATATAATAGATACCGGTTACGACAAATCCGCCGAACATCAACGGCCAACTGACCTTCAGCCCTTCGCGCAGGGACCAGCCGAACATCCAGAACGTTACGACATCGCACGAGACCAGCAGGCCGAGCAGCGCGGTTGGCCAGCCGATCCGGGCGCGATGCTTGCCCTTGATCGCGCGGGCAAGGCCAGCCAGGGCTTCGGTAAGCGCAAGGCCGAGCAGCAGCCCGAACAAGGAGAAGATGAACTCAAGATCGCCCACCGGCCTATTGCCCCGCGTCGATCAGTGCCTGGACCTGTTTGTAGAACCCCTCGCGCGCGTTCCCTTCGGGGCCTATCGTTGCGCGGGTCCAGTTGGCGTTGCTGGCGATCACCAGCTTGCGCTTGGGGTCGATAAAGATGCCCTGGCCGAAGATGCCCTGGGCGGCGAAGCTGCCGTCGTCATAGGTCCACCACTGAAAGCCATAGCCGTGGCCGGGCTGTCCGATGTCCTTCTGCTTGACGGTGGCCTGGGCAAACCAGTCGTCCGGAACCACGCCCTTGCCGCCCGCCAGCACAAACAGCCCGAACCGGGCGTAATCGCGGGTTGCAGCCTGGATGCAGCAGCCCGCAATCTCGTGCCCGGTCTGGCCGAGCAGCCAGGTACCCTGCTGCTCCATCCCGGCGGGGCGCCAGATCTTCTCTTCCATGTACTGCGACAGCGACTGGCCCACGGCAGATGACACCAGCACTCCGATCAGATTGGTTTCGCCGGTGTTGTAGTGCCAGACCTCGCCCGGCGGATGTGCGCGTGGCAGCTTGCGCAGGTAGCTGACGGTGGCGTCCATTCCAGGTTCGGGGGTTGCATTGTTGAACTTGGCCACATCGGCGTTGGGATCCTCGTAGTCCTCGTTCCACTTGATGCCGGAACTCATCGTCAACAGTTGGCGCACCGTGACGTCGTCATAGGGCGAACCGCGCAGGCCAGGGATATACTGGCTGACCTTGTCTTCCAGACTCTTGATCTTGCCATCCTTGATCGCCGCACCGACCAGTGTCGACGTGAATGACTTGGCGACCGAAAAGCTGGTCCAGCGGCCCTGGGCATCGAAACCCAGGCCATAATGTTCCAGCCGAACCTTGCCGTCCTGCACGATCACCATCCCCGCCAGCCGCTGCTTGGCGGCATAGTCTGCAAAACCGGGGATGTTCAGCGGTGCGCCCGTTGGCAGCGGCGCAGGCGTGGCTGCGGCTGCGAAAGCATTGGTCTTGGCCAGAACCGGCAGACGGTCCATCGCCCGGAAGGCGGCATCGCGCTGATCGAGCTTCCAGGCCAGTACATCGCGATCGGTCGGCATCGCTGCCAGCAGCGCGCGTGTTTCCTTGTCCTGGCTGGCATACCAGCCGCCGCCCGCCGCCAGCACCAGGGCCACGGCGCCAAGCGCGATCGTTCTTTTGCGCATATCTCAATCTCCCTCTTCGCCAGCCTAGCAGACCTTGTCGTTGCTTCAACTTTCCTACTGCTGATGGGTCGGTTAAGAGGGAATAATGCTGGCCTTCTGCAAGACGCTGGGTTTTTTTGCTTTCATCGCGGTGTGGTGCTCTGTCCCGGCCGCAGCGCAGACCATCCGTGCCGGTGAGCGCCTTGAATTGCGGCTGGAATACAAGAGCGAATATGCTGAAGACGGCCAGAGCAGCGGCAGCGCCCGGGGTCATCAATCCGTCATCCTCAGGGTAATAGCGGATCGCGACGGTGGGCATGAGCTGGAATATGGTCTGCCGGACACGGCGACGGATCGCGATCGGTTGCGCGAATGGCAACTGCCCGCCCGGATATTTCTGGCGGCCGATGGCACGGTAAGCCTGCTCAATCCGGCCGAGCTTGAAGTTCGGCGCGACCGGTTCCTGAAGGCGATCGGAGTGACGGCTGAGGCTTGCGGGCGGTGGATCTTTACCTGGAACGCCTTCAAGATTGAATGTGACCCGCAGTCGGTGTTGCGCATGCTCAAGCAATACGAGCTGCAGCCGCGTAATCTTGCCGAGGGAACGATGTTTTCGGCGGACAGGGCGCTTGGCAGTGCCCCGATTCAGTGTCGCGCGGGAACGACCGGCGAAAAGCACTGTACGGTGACCTTGCCGCTCGACCCGGATGGTCTGCGCCGCGAACTTGCCGAGACCGATGTTGCCGTGGGCGAGATGACGGGGGCGCCCGTAGGTCTGGACGAGGCAACCCGGACGCATGCCGCAACCCACATTACGGGCACGATCACGATCACCTTTGACCTTGCCGCTGACGGGGCAGTGACCCGCAAAACCACGGTCACGAAGGTGCAGCAGCGCAAGGCCGATGGCCGGACCCGTACCAGTATTTCAACCCGCATTCTGACTGGAACCAGGCTCTAGGGGCGAACCCTATTCCTTCGGCACAACCTTGCGGATCATGCCTTCCTGCGCGACGCTGGCCACCAGCCGGCCATCGCGGCTGAAGATCCGGCCACGGTTGAATCCGCGGCCGCCGCCGCTCCACGGACTGTCGGTGGCATAGAGCAGCCATTCGTCCGCACGGAACGGTTCATGGAACCAGACGGCGTGGTCGAGACTGGCACTGACAACCTCCCCGCGTGCCCAGCTCAGCCCGTGTGGCAGGGCGCAGGTGCCCAGCAGGGTCATGTCGCTGGCATAGGCCAGGATCGCCCGGTGCACGCGGGGATCGTCAGGCAAAGGGGCGACCGTTCTGAACCATGAATGGGATTGCGGCGGGGCAGGCTGAGGGTTCATCCAGTGCCGCCCTTCGACTGCGCGCATCTCGACCGGGCGAGGGGCAAGAAAATGATGCCGCGCCTCCGG